>PEVQ01000151.1:0-5030 GCA_002780205.1 Elusimicrobia bacterium CG06_land_8_20_14_3_00_38_11 | reverse complement strand
ATTCTGATTAAAGCTTTTATTATCTTGTTGATTATCAAAAACTGCTTGATTATATTTCTGCACTAAATCTAAAAAAATATTTTTAATGGGTTTTGCTAAATTGGGATTTCTTCTTACCCTATCTGGTCTGCGAGCATAATTCAATGCCTGCATATGTGCAAAATGTCCCATTGTAATTTTACGAGTTAAACTTCTATTTATTATTGTAAATGCCAGTGCTTTTTTATATTTATTTTTCAATAAATTAATATTGGCACGAAAACCATCTAAAAATTCTGCTTCTTCTTTTTCAAAAAAAATATTTGTGTAGGTTTTTTGTATTAGAGAATACTTATTTACTTGTAATTGATTATTTAGCAAAACATCTAAATCATCTTTTATTAAAACTTCTTTTTTATTTTCAATTAAAGCCAATCCTATTTGATGGTTGAAATTTAGAAAATCATTTGTTAATGTTTGAAATCCCATTTGTTTAAACAAATAAGAAACCGACTGCGAACCCGAAAATGCATCTAAAACAACTTTTACATTCTGAGGAATGTATTTAATAAGCCAACCTAATAAGGTATATTTAGCACCAAGATACTGCGGTTCTGGAAATTTATAATCAAAATACTTATATTCGTTAAAAAGCATAAATCTTGTTAAAAAATTTACAACTTCCTTTTTACAAGTTCAATTGCAAACGACTCTATTACATCGCCTTCTTTTATATCGCCAAAGTTTTCCAACATCGTTCCGCATTCAAAACCTTTTTCAACTTCTTTTACATCATCTTTGAATCTTTTCAGAGATGCAAGTTTTCCCTCGTAGATAATTGCATTGTCTCTTAAAAGACGGGCGCCGCCTGTTCGCGAGATTTTACCGTCTATAACCAGGCATCCGGCGATAGTTCCCGTTTTCGCTACCTTGAATGTTTTAAGAACTCTCGCCCGTCCGACATACACCTCTTTTTTATCCGGTTCCAGAAGCCCTTCCATAGCGGCTTTCACTTCATTTATCGCCTCGTAAATAATCCTGTATGTTTTTATTTCAACCTCTTCCCGTTGGGCGAGCGACAATGCAGTGGTTTCGCTTCGGACATTAAACCCGATAATTACGGCATCGGAAGCGGCGGCAAGAATCACATCGGAATCATTTATTCCGCCGATGCCTGAGTGTATAATTTTTAAGGTGACTTCTGATGTTGAAAGTTTTTCAAGCGAATCCCGGAGCACTTCAACCGAGCCGCGGACATCCGCTTTAAGAATTAGCGCCAGTTCTTTTGCCTTTCCGGAAATTCGATTTTTGTGAAAATCCTCAAGCGTAAGATGTTTCCGTCGGGAAAGTTTTTCGTCCCTTCTTGACTGCTGTCTTATCTCGCTGATGTTCCTCGCTTCTTTTTCATCGTTAACAACGAAAAATTTATCGCCCGATTGCGGCGCCCACTGGAAACCCATTATCTCAACCGGTGTTGAAGGGCCCGCCTCAAAAAGCCGTTTGCCTCTGTCGTTGTGCATAGCCCGAACTTTTCCGGAAGAAGTACCGGCGACAAAATAATCGCCGACTTTTATGGTTCCGGTTTTTATCAGGACCGTTGCGACCGGTCCCTGTTTCGACGAGACCTTTGCTTCAACTATAACACCCAATGCAGGGCGTTTAGGATTTGCTTTTAACTCCATTATCTCCGCCTGTAATAAAATTAACTCCAAAAGTTTTTCAATGCCGATTCGCTTTTTTGCCGAAACTTCAACGGTGATGGTTTTCCCGCCCCAGTCCTCTGGCTGCAGGTTTTGATTTGAAAGTTCCTGTTTTACTTTTTGGACATTCGCGGCGGGCATATCAATCTTATTGATGGCGACTATTATGGGAACATTCGCTGCACGGGCATGGTCAATCGCCTCAATCGTTTGGGGCATTACTCCGTCGTCCGCGGCAACTACAAGCACAACTATATCCGTTACCTGAGCGCCCCGGGCGCGCATAGCCGTAAACGCCTCGTGACCCGGTGTGTCAAGAAAAACAATTTCGCCGCCGGGGGTTTTTACCTTGTATGCGCCTATGTGCTGGGTAATTCCGCCGGCTTCCGATGCCACCACATTTGACAGCCGTATGGCATCCATAAGCGATGTTTTCCCGTGGTCAACATGCCCCATAATGGTAACAATCGGAGCACGATGAACCAGTTTTGATTTGTCCTCTTCAACCTCCTCCTCAACATCGCCGTAAAGCGGAACAACCTCGACATCATAACCGAATTTACCCGCAACAACAGACGCAACATCGGTCGCAACCCTCTGATTTATCGTCAGAAGAATTCCCGAGAGCATCATTTTTTTGATAAGTTCAGCGGGTCTGATATTCATTTTTGAGGCAAGGTCGGAGACGGTAATTGATTCGTCAATTTTTATTTTCTGACGGGGAACAGCAGGTTTAGGCGGGAATGGTTTCACCGCGGGGGCAATTTTAATCTGCGGTGAAGACACTGGTTTGATTTCAGATTGAGACGCAATTTTTTTTGCCGGTTTTTTTGGAACAGATGTGACCGTCGCCGCAGAAACCTTACTAACCGGTTTCAATGCTTTCTTAATTCCCTTTTTTTTTATTGGTTTCTCCGGCACTAAAATTTTCCCCGGTTTTGTTTCTGTTTTCCGGGATACTATTTTGGATTTTTTGACTTTTTTCTTTTCTTTTGCTTTTACCGTTTTAATGAGAGAATTTTTTTGGGGTTTTTCTGATTTGGTTGATTTTACTTTATTTTTCCTCTTGATTGGCGACATTTTTCACCTCCAAACTACCACTGAACTGACACGGAATTTAATACACAGAACCGACTCGGAAAATCTACTGTCCCGTATTTTTGTTCCGCGTCAGTTCAGTGTCCTGTTCTGTGTCTGTTCCGTGCTTCTTAGCGGAATTTATAATTTTTTGCGCCGTCTTTTCACCTATTCCCTGCAAAGCGGTAAGCGATTCAACAGCAGCGTTTGCGAGTGAATCCATCGTCTTAAAACCCGCCTTAACCAGTATCTGTGCCGTTTTTTCGCCGACACCTTCAAGTCCCGTGAAATCATCTATTTTCTGTTCTTTCTGGGACTCCGCAGCAGCCATCTTTGCCGACTCGGATTTTATATCAATATGCCAGCCGGTCAATTTTACGGCAAGACGAACATTCTGTCCTTCCTTTCCTATTGCCAGAGACAACTGGTCGTCGGCAACAATTACAGACGCCCTTTTTTCCGCTTCGTTAATTTCAACGGCAATCACTTTTGCAGGACTTAAAGCGCTTGTGATATACTGCACGGGGTCGTTTGAGAAAGCAACCATATCAATTCTCGCACCGTGCAATTCCTGGATGATTGACTTTATTCTTATGCCTTTCACTCCGACGCAGGAACCGATTGCATCAACCTTCATATTGTGCGATAAAACGGCTACTTTTATTCGGGACTGCGGCTCTCGGACAATGTCTTTAATTTCAACGGTATTGTCATAAACCTCGGGAACTTCCAGACGGAAAAGATTTTTTATCAACTCGGGATGAAGACGGGAAACCACCATTTGCGGGCCCCGCGGCGTTTTTTCAACTTTAAGAACATACACTTTGAGACGCTCGCCGATGTTAAATCTTTCTCTCGGACATTGTTCGCGCACGGGCAGTATCGCCTCGCCTTTTCCTATGTCAACGATGATGTTTTTTCCGACGAACTTATAGACCATCCCGTTTAATACCTGACCGATTTTTGAAGTATATTCGGCGAAAAGATTTTCTTTTTCAATCTCTCTTATTTTTTGAATGATTACCTGTTTTGCCGTCTGCGCCGCGATGCGGCCGAATTCGTTTATCGCGATCTCAAATTTTAAATCCATGCCAAGGGTCGCTTTCGGTTTTAATTTGAGCGCATCTTCAAGTGAAATTTCCATTGCAGTATCGGTAGGTTTTTCCACAACTTTTTTTACATGATACGCTTTAATTTTGCCAGTATTCTCGTCAAGATGCACCTCTAAATTAAGGTTTTTATTGCCTTCGTGTTTTCTGAATGCCGACACAAGCGCAATCTCAATCGTTTTCAATAAATCCTCTTTTTTTATGCCTTTTTCCCTCTCAATCTGTTCAAGCACCGGCAAAAGTTCAATTGTCTGTTCAGCCATAAATAAAATCAATTAAAAATGTAAAAACTTGTCCCGCTTTAGCGGGATTTAAAATTAAAAATTTATGTAAAAGATTTTAATAAAAAACTCCTTAATTTTTCATTTTTAATTTATAATTTTTAATTGCCTCCTCCATTATATTTCAATTTTGAGTTTTGCTTTTGATATTTTTTCTATCGGAATACATCGTTCAATGTTTTTACTGTCCAAAACCACCGTCCCATTTTTTACGGAAATTATTTTTCCTTCCATGTAACTTTTTATGTCACCGAGCGGTTCTGACAAATTGAGCATAACGGTTTTCCCTGTATTTTTTGCAAAATCATTTTCCGTTTTTAACGGCCTGTCAAGTCCGGGTGAGGAAATTTCTAAATCATAATTGGAAATATTCAAATCGCTGCCGTCTAATAAAAACTCAATAATTCCGCTGGTTTTTTCACAATCAGCAAGAGTAACTCCACCGGGCTTATCAATAAACACATTGATATTTGTTTTACCGTGTGTCTTAAAGGTCTTTGTCTCAACAATTTCAAATCCCTCTTTTTCAATATCTTCTTTTATTATTTCAAGAATTTTTTCTTTCATAGTGAAATCACGAATAACTAATCACGAATTTTATCACGAATGCTCACGAATAAAATCAGTGCCGTTATTCGTGATTTGTTCGTGATATTTGCATTTATTCGTGTGCTTCTATTCGTGTGTAGTTTTCAAAAAGAAAGAGTGGTTTTTTGACCACTCTTGTTAAGAATTATTATACAAATTTATTTAATAATGTCAAGTAAAAAAAGCGGCCTGTGATAACAAGCCGCTTTTACTAACAAGAGCGGAATATACTTTACATGGAAGATGGTGTCATGCTGAACTTGATTCAGCATCTATAGACCCTGAAACGAGTTCAG
>PEVQ01000241.1 GCA_002780205.1 Elusimicrobia bacterium CG06_land_8_20_14_3_00_38_11 | reverse complement strand
ACATCTTGAATTTTTCTCCGAGATATATTTTTCTTGCCTCTTCGCTCTCTAAAAGTTGACGGGCAGTACCTTCTATCAATATTTTGCCGTCGTAAATAATATACGCGCGGTCTATAATTTCCAGTGCATGGCGGACATTGTGGTCGGTCAGAACAACCCCGATACCTGATTTTTTAAGTTCGGAAATTATACCCTGAATATCGGCTACCGTAATAGGGTCAATTCCTACGAATGGCTCATCAAGCAGTATGAATTTCGGATTGATAGCCAGTGCTCTTGCTATCTCTACCCGACGACGCTCACCGCCGGAAAGATTGTGAGAATGTCTGTCTTTGAGATGATAAACATTCAGTTGTTTCAACAGCGACTCGCACTTTTCTTCATTCGATTCGCTTGCAGGAAACATTTCAAGAATAGCCATAATATTTTCCCAGACGGTTAACCCGCGAAAAATTGATGCTTCCTGAGATAAATACACTATTCCCCGACGGGCACGCTGATGAACCGGAAAATTTATTATATTTTCGGAATTAAAAAAAATGCTGCCTGAGTCCGCTTTCACAAGACCGACTATTATGTGAAATGTCGTGGTTTTACCGGCACCGTTAGGTCCTAAAAGTCCCACGATTTCAGAACTTTTTATATCAAGCGAAACACCGTTAACAACCCGACGCTTCCCATATGATTTTACAAGACCGTCAATTTTTATTTCCATTATGTCATCGTTGAAAAAGTCATTTAACCGCAGAGTCGCAGAGAAAACCAGAGAGTTCACAGAGAAAAGCCCGACGAGAGAAAACTTTCTAAATATTTTCTCTGCGTTCTCTGTGTCTCTGCGGTAAGGTTTTTCAACGGTATTATTATAACATCAATTAAAAATTAAAAGTTAAAAATGAAAAATTGACAGTGAAACTGTCACCCAGAACTTGTTTCGGGGTCTATAGAACCTGTCCTGATGAAAATCAGGATGCTGGAACGAGCCCGCCTGTCGGCAGACAGGTTCAGCATGACACTTCGTGTCATTTTACATTTTACATTTTTAATTGCCTTTACTTCATCACCATTTTTGTTTTAACATTTCCTAAAACTGTAAAAACTTCCTTCTTGGTATCAATTGCGATTTTATCCCCCGAATACTCGGAATGTCCTTTTTCATCCGTTCTTACTACTTTTGGCGGGCCACCGGTCAAAAAAATTTCTTTTGTTTCATTGTCATAAAATGCTTCACTGCTGGTTGCAACTGTATATTCCTGACTTATCCGAACATTTTTTATAGCGTGATAACGGTCGCCGAACTCAAAAACCTCAAGTTCCTCGCAGGTTAAATCTATTGAATCGGTAGTATCACCCAAAATCCTTTTTATTTTCACATTCCCGGTAAAAATACCGGAACCGCTGTTCTTATTATATTCTGCCGTATCGCCCCAAGCATATCTGTTTTCGGTACCGCTTGAATACTTAACCGTTATATGCCCGTATCCTTCAACCATTCCGGTTTTTTCATTTGATTTCATCTTGTCGGCGGTAATTGTAAGATTTTGCTGGACAAGTTTGACATTTCCTATAAACTCCAAAATATCGCCTTTCTGCAACATCTTCATTTTGTCGCCGGTGATGGTTGCCGGCCCACCGGCATAGAGACAGGTGAATAAGTGAATAAGTGAATAAGTGATTAGTAAAAACTTAACCACTTGACCACTTAACCACTTAACCACTTTGTTTTTATTCATTTTTTAACAACTTTTACATTACTTAAAATGGTTATGTTTGATAAATCCGAGTCGGCATCAAAACCCACGCCGGTCATCGTGGCATCCGGTTTTTCCTGACGAATAAACGAATCCGACGACACCCTACCGGATTTTTCATTATAATTTAATGCCTCAGTAAAAATTGTGGTGTTCTTCAAAAGCGAAAAAATTACAACATTGCCTTCCGCTTTCATATCGCCGGTATCCGTTTCAATAATCGCCTTGTCGGCGGACACAATGGATGCGGGTTTGCCGTTATTTTCAAAAAATTTTATCTTTATGTTTTTTGCATTTATAATTTTTTTTTTCTCGTGAACATCGCCCCTGACGGCAAAAAAATTCCATTTGCGGGTTTCAAATTCGTATTTGTCCATCGTAAAATTTTTTACAATCTGGTCGGGGAATGATTCGCCGGCAAAAAATTTTTCAACTTTTTTTCCATTGCAACTTGTAAAATAAACCACTGAAGCCACAGATAGCCACAGATAGACACAGAATTTTACTGAAATTACCTGTCCCGATGTAACATCGGGGTGAATGCTTTTTCTGTGTGATTCTGTGGCATTATTCAAATTCTTATACATTAAATTAGCGATAATTTTCCAAAACTTTTTTCCATAAACCCTGCGACTTAAAAATTATTTCAACTACTTCCCTGAAAACACCTTTCCCGCTTTTTGCATCGGTTATGTAATCAACCGCCTCTTTGACATCTGCTGGAGCATTTTTTGGGCAAGCGGAAAATCCGCACCTTAAGAGAACCGGCAAATCAACCAAATCATCTCCGATAAATGCAACTTCGTTAACCGATAAATTTTCTTTTTTTAGAATCTCGTTCACTGCTGAAATTTTATCCATACATTTCTGGTAAAGATAATGAACACCCACCTCTTTTGCCCGGGCATCAACCTGCGGTGAGGCACGACCTGTAATCCATGCTATTTTTATACCCGTAGCAAATTTTCTTAAAAGCGTAAAGGCAAATCTGTCGTAGGCATCCCAGAATTTTAGTTCCTCGCCGCTGTTTAATATGACGATTTTACCGTCGGTTAAAACGCCGTCAACATCCGTCGCGAGTAATTTTATTTTTTTTGCTTTATCGGTTATTTCTTTTTTCAGTTTCATTTTCTCGTATTTTTTTCAATATCCAAAAAAACCAAAATGGTTTCCGCTATCGCGTTAAATGTAATAAAAATTATGTATGAAACAACTGCCACGACGACCAATCCGAGAAGAGATGTAAAAATGCTTTTGGGAAGTAGAATAATAAAACACCCGATTGAAGAAATAAATCCGACAATCAGTATAAATCTCCCCAAAAATCTGAAAACATTTGAAATGCGGTGAAGGGCACCGTACCGACGAGGATTGGCAATCTCCATCGCTTTTAAAATATTCCCGCAATTTATGCAATAACCGCTGACCGTCGTTTCCTTATTACATATCGCACATATCATAACCTTTTCATCGGCAAGTTTCTCATCGGTAATAGGAGAAAATCTTTCGGCAATTCCCAAAAAAAGAAATATAATCCCGGAAATTACCCCGCCGGAAATTACATCTGCTGCTGCAAACATAACCGGAGATGTGGCTTCGTATCGCAACCGTAAAAAAATTTCCCAACCGACTGCGCCACCGATAGCACCGCCCAAAGCACCGCCGATAAAAGCAGAAATTCCTCTTTTTTTAGGAGCAGTAAAAAATCCGATAACCGCACCGGCAATAAGCCACACAACGGCATTAGCGGTCGTGTATAATGAGAACTCCAGATTTCCCGCTTTCTCGGGAAAGAACAACCACATCGGCATATCGTTTTTTAAAATCAAAAGAGAAATCACGGCGCCAAAAACACCGCCGATTATACCGCCAAAAATCCCGGATAAAATTTTGCCCGTAGATTTTTCAAGAACACCTATTACAATGCCTATAAAAACAGCGGAAATTACGGTCCTCAAAACACCGTAGACGGTATCCGATACGGACAAAATCGTAAGATTAAAAATTACCGACGAGCAAAACCATCCGATACAGCCCGCTATTGCACCTAAAAGGGTTCTTCTTATGAGCCACGCGGAAGTAGTTAATAGAAAATTAGTACCGCAGTTACCGCAATATCTAGAACCCTCTTTCACTTCTGCATCACAATTTGAACATCTCATTTTACCTCCTACGACGGCAATTAAAAATTATAAATTAAAAATGTAAAATTATGGAACTTATTTTTAACTTCAATTTTTAATTTTTCATTGGTTCTATTTTCTCATACATCGGATATTCCGACTCCCATGTCGGCAAGTTTCTGTCAAATTTGTTAAGAAAAAATCTTGCGACAAAAAACAAAACTATCACGACAGCATAAATTATTCCTAAAACTTTTAAGTGCCACTTCCAACTCGGTCGCCACGGCGTATATGTTAAATCGGAGCCGCAACTTTTACAAAACTTTGCTGAATCCTTGTTTTCAAACTGACAATTGTAACATTTAATCATTTTAGCACCTCGCACAAAAATTTTTTTAATTCAGAAAGTTTTATTGAATTTGCACCGTCTGATAATGCCATTTCGGGATTGGGATGAACTTCCGTAAAAAGAGCGGATACCCCGACGGCAATTGCTGCTTTTGACAAAGGAAGTATAAATTCCCTCTGACCTCCGGTTTTGTCACCCAGTCCACCGGGAAGTTGAACACTGTGCGTGGCATCAAAGACAACGGGATAACCAAAATTTTTCATCACAACGATGGAACGCATATCAACAACCAGGTTATTATACCCGAAAAAAGTTCCCCTTTCCGTCAGTAAAATCTTTCTGTTACCTGCTGACTCCACTTTTTCAATCGCATTTTTCATATCAAACGGGGAAACAAACTGTCCTTTTTTTATGTTGACAACTTTTTTTGTTTTCGCAATTGTTATCAATAAGTCCGTCTGACGACATAAAAATGCGGGAACTTGAATCACATCAGCAACCTTGGAAACGGCCGCCACGTCTTTTGCACAATGAACATCAATCAAAAGCGGAATATTGTACTTTTTTTTCACCCTTGACAAAATTTCAAGTCCTTTTTTAAGTCCGGGACCTCTGAATGATTTTATGGAAGTTCTGTTAGCCTTGTCGTAAGATGCCTTGAATATAAAAGGAATTTTTAACTGACCCGTTATTTTTTTTATTCCTTCGGCGAGTTCAAAAACCATTTTTTCGTTTTCA
>PEVQ01000128.1 GCA_002780205.1 Elusimicrobia bacterium CG06_land_8_20_14_3_00_38_11 | reverse complement strand
AATAATTTGCGAATATCGTAGCCGTTCAAATATAAAACCAACATCGTAAGAGCGCGGGCAACCCTGCCGTTACCGTCCATAAACGGATGAATTCTCACAAATTCATAATGTGATATTCCTGCTTTTAGCAGCGGGTGGATTTCTCCTGAAGGACTCCGTTCGGATTTTTCTGTGTTCAAAAAAGAAACCAAGCCGTCCATCATCCGATATACATATTCGGCAGCAGGCGGTAAATAAACAACTTCGCCGGTTGAAGTGTCTTTTATGACATTCTGTTGTGTCCGGTATTTGCCTTTGAGGTCGCCTGTAAGAATACCGTCTATTGTGATGTAGTGCATTTTTAAGATTACTTCGTGATTTACTGTCGTTTTCTTTTCGCTGATTTGTTTAATAAAATCAAGCACATTAAAATAATTGTGGACTTCTCTTACGTCTTTTTCAGTTGCCCCCGTGACTTTCTCGTTCTTTGAGACCTTTTCTACCTGTTCCAGTGTTAAGCGGTTACCTTCTATCCGTGTGGAATAATGACTGCTTTCAACTTTTGCCCGATGCCGGAGTTTTTTCTCCCAGACAGGTAATATGTCCGCTTTTGATATGTAGGTATTTAGTGCCTCTATCTTTGCAATGGCATTTAGTATTCGGTTAGTAATCGTGTAATTAGGTTTATATGACATACATTCCTCTTTGATTATTATTATACGATAAACCGCATAATTTGTCAAGTAAATAATCGTGTAATAATCGTGTAATATTTATGAATCACTCTATCAGGCGTTTGAAGTAATCTTTTATTATTGTTTCGTATTTTTGGGGATATTTTTGTCTTAATGATTTAATAATTTCTTCTCTGAATTCTTTCGGCGGTTTGTAATCGTCTTTGGACGGTATTTTGACAAAACCGGTTCTGAAGCCGGTATACCCGCCCGCACCGTTTCCACGCATTCTGATTTGTCCGGATGTTCCCATCGTTCCGCTAGTCCCTGACATTTGTTTCATCTGACTTGATGCTTTTTCCAGCGCTTCCTTGCTATCTAATAAATCATCAAGCGCTTTTTTTTCGGAGTCAATTGCCGACGGTATATCGGACTTTGAAAGTTCTCCCGATGCCGCTTCCATTGATTTTTCAGACCATGAAATGTTACCGACCGCATCGGGCGGTATTGAAGCTGTTTTATCGGATAATTCTGAAAGTTTTTGTTTTAACGCACCCGTTTTTTGCCGGTTTGATTTTTGTGATTCTGATAATTTTTTATGTTCTTCAAAATCCTCTTTGTTAAAAATCACGGTTTTTTCCGGAGAAAAATTCGTAAGTTGTAAAAATATTTCCTGCTCTATTGTCCTGCTTTTTAAGACATATTCCGCAGATTTTTTGATATTGATATTTTTGTAAATTACATCCAGTTCGTTTATAATTTCCGTCAGTAATTGCCTTGATTTGTCAATTTTTTCCGCCACGAATTCCTGTAAAACAATGTTCATTTTTATTTCCGGCGAAACATATAAATTATAAATATTTACAGTTGAAGTCGTGCTTTTTTCAATTACCATTTTTGATTCTTGAAATTCCGAAATCGCCTGTTTTTGCAATTCCGCCAGTTTTTTAACAAGTTCCTTTTGCAAAGCAAGAATTTTTTCAAGCCGTTTAGCGTCGGTTTTTTGGGTGTCTGAGATAATATTTTTTTGCGACTCAATAATTTCGTTTAATTCCGAGAGTGATTTATTCAACCTTTCCTCAAGTTCCGCATTTTTGCCGCCGGAAGCGGATTGCGCCGCATTCTCAACGGAATTAAGCATATCCGAAATCTGGCTGCTTAGTTTTTTGGCAAGTTCAATTGCTTTGTCAATGTTGCCCGCCTCAAGCGTCCATTTCATCTCATCGGCGGTGAGCCGCATTTCAGCAAGGTCAATTTTTTTTACATTTTCATTGTTTGCAAATTCATCGGGTGTCTCCTTAGGTATTTGTGAAATTTTTTCGGCAAGTTTGCCGGTCAGTTCCGAAAGTTTATTCATCGCTTTTTGAAGTTCTTTCATTTTTTCGGCATCCGGCATTGATTTCATCTTATTAAGATTTTCTTCTATATTTGACGATGTCTCGCTCATTTCTCTGACGGTAGAAACAATGTCCTCCATCTTTTGATTTTTTAGAATATTTTCAGCAATGGACGAAAGTCGTTTGAGTCCGTCGGTTATTTCTTCCTGTTTTTGTTTTGCCTGATTATATTGTTTATCTGAAATTGAATTTATTGCATCCTGCATTTTTTGTTTTTCCAATACCGACAATGCCTCGGATAAATTTTTATATTCGTTATAAATCTGATAAGTTGTCAGCGGGTCATTCTTCATTTTTTCAAGTGTCTTTTGGAAATTATCAATTCCTGTGGATGTCAATTCTTTTGTATTTTTTTGCATGTGAAGAGCATTTCCAAAATCCTGTTTGTTAAGCATTGTATTGCTTTGAAGTTGTCTTGACAGTATTTCCCTAAGTTCGTTGTTGAAATCGGACAGGGCATTCTCTATAATTTTGTGTTCCATTTCAAACGACAATATTTCAATAGTATAAATTTTTGAGTTTCCTGTTAAGGAAGGCGAATTATTATCGGCAGCAAATAGTTGATATTGAACAATATCTTCCGGTTTCAACCCTAATTCTGAGACGGCAATTTCGTAATCATCAATTGTTTTTGTTTCCGGTTTTGAGAACGACTTTATCAAATTTTTCTTTCTGAGCGTTAGATAATTTATTTCAATTTCTTTAATTCCGAAGTCGTCTTCCGCCGAATAAACAATTTTCAAAACTCCATTTTCCGAAATCATAACATCAAAAGCGGGAGATATTATTTCAATGGTAGGCGGGTTATTTTTAATTATGCTGATTCTGTGTTTTATCGGCTGATAACTATCACCGTCAACCGATTCCGCTTCAATCCAGTATGCTGTCTGATTTTCTATTACAATCGCAGATGTAAGAATATCTTTTTTAATTTCCATTTTGATTTTTTCGGCGGTATCGGTCAGTAAAAACGCCTCTTTGATTTTTTTATTCACCCGTGCTGAAATTTTTACCGTAGTCCCGATGGGCGATTCTATATCGCTTTCATTGACTGTCTTATTTTGTAAGCCGATATTTTGCGGATAAAAGTATTCAATTTGCATAACTGCAATTGTCAGAGGAGCAACTATTTTAATTTTATATTTTTGAGAGCGACTGTCTAACAACTCAACATAATACTCGCTGTCGTCGGTAATTTTCTCAATTATTCCGGCATATTTGCCGTCACTAATTTTTTTCATTTTATTTTTGTGCCAATCGCCGTTTTTTTCCCTGAATAAAAGATACGGGGTTGACTTTGTCGTCTTAGTTGTCGCATAAACGTTTATGGTGCTCCCTGCGGTAACGAATAAATCACCCGGAACAACCGAAATTTTTATATCACTCTTAAAGGGCAATAGATATCTGTTAAACTGAAATGAATCGTAAAATAGGGCAACATTTACAAAAAGCACAAAAAAAATTATGAAAACAGTTTTTACCGAATTAAGACACAAAATTGTCTTTGATAAATCCGGCGAGATTTTTTCCGATGTTTGTTTTATAAATTTCTCGGCAAGTTCTTGCGAGGTTTCCATTCCCCTGTCCCCTTTAAGCTGCACTGCGTTTATAAGGTCATCTTTCAAGGCGGGATTTTTTTTCTGAAGCAAAACTGCAATTCGCTCATCGGCGTTTTTCAGACGGTTTGTTTTTAGGATTGTTTCTATCAGCAGATAAATGGAAAAACCGGCAGCAATTATCCATATTGATAATCTGAAAAAATAAGTTGATACGCCAAAAACATCGGCAAAATAGTTCACGAATACCGATAAGAAAATAATGATGGAAATTTTTAATAAGTGTTCGGCAATATAAAAAAATCCTATTCTTTTTTTTGTGTTTGATATCAAATTTTTTATGGTATCCATTATTTTATTTTCTTTGCAATGACTCCAATAGTGTCATATGGATTTACATATACCGAAAAACCGCCAATGCCTAAAAATTTTACTATAAAATTAAGCGGTTTTGCCAGTGTCAGATTGTAATGCTTTAACCGTTGCACGACGAAACTTAAACTGCAGAACTTTCCTATATGAAATATTTTTATTACTTCAAAGCCGGCGTTTTTTAAAAGATGTGAAATTGATTTTGGTGAAAAATAAAACAAATGCTGTCTCGGAGATTGATAACCTAACCAGTGGCTGCCTGTAATTCTTTCCAAAAAACTTGAAACATCGGGCGTAGATATTGCCAGTATCCCGCCGTTCTTCATCAGTTTGTTTGCTTCTAACATTTCCCTTTTTGGGTCTATTGTGTGTTCAAGCAAATCCCACATAGTAATACAATCATAATAGCCGTCCTGAAAAGGTGTTCTATCAATTGTACCTGTGAAAACATTAAGACCTTGTTTTCTGGCAATATCGGATGCAAAGTCAGACAGTTCAATGCCAGATGTGTCCCATCCACGCTTTTTTGCAGCCAATAGCGAAAAACCGAATGCACAGCCGACATCAAGCATCTTGCCGGGTTTTGCATAGTTTTCAATAACAGATATTCTTTTGGTAAATGTTCTTATTAAATTTTCTTTATCGGCAAAATAATTGTCATAGCCGCCTGTAACAGAATCGGTTGCAAAATAATATTTATCCGTATAATATTTTTTGAGGTCGGCAAGTGTAGGTAACGGGTCAATAAACACAAGACCGCATGATTTACATTTTATCAGATTAACGGATGATTTAATAAATAATATTTTTAAGTCATTACTTCCGCAAAGATTACAAACATTCATTTTTTGATATTTCCCTTTGCAATTTTTAGATATTTTTTTACTTCACCATTTAACGGATTTATTTTCAGCACATTTTCAAATTCAACGATTACTCTGTCCCATTTTTTTTTCTGCCAGTATATTATTGCAAGATTATAATGTGCTTCCCAGTAATCCGGGTTTATCCGCAACGCCTCATTAAATTCCCTGAAAGCAGCGTCGGTATTATTGACTCTGATGAACATTTTGCCGAGATTGTAATGAATGTCTG
>PEVQ01000064.1 GCA_002780205.1 Elusimicrobia bacterium CG06_land_8_20_14_3_00_38_11 | reverse complement strand
AGACCTTGATGTGCTTTCGCCTCTCGCAAAACTTCCGTAAAGCACAACCGCTTTTACGCCCTCAACCGAGGAAAGAACTTTTGTTATTTTATTTAATATTCTATTCATGTATTTTTACTCCAAACCTTTTCTCGAAAAAACTTATTATAATACGGAGATTATCAATCACTTCTTTTGCCCTCTTGCCGTTAACCCCGTCATATCCCAAATCACCGTAGGCAAACCATATTTTCCGCATCGCCTTATTCACCTCATCTGGAAAATTCTTGTTTGAATACTCATGCCTGCTTTGATGGTCGCCGAAATGCTCATTGTCCATTGCAGCGGCAGCCTCAACAAGTTGTTCAACAACCTTTGTGCCCAAATCACCGACAACGGTATTCTGCTTCATATGAAAAGCATCTGTTGCCGCTTTTAGTTTTTCCTTCGCTAGTTCAAGATGTTTTTGAAAGTTTCCCATTATTGCCCCTGCCCTGTTTCGTTATTATAACGAACTATTGCCTTTTTGTCAACTATTTTCGTTATGATAATGAAACCGTTTTTTAGAAAACAGCGACGCTTCGCATTTTCCTTTTATATATGCTTTCAATTATTTTTAATAATTCCTGTTGTGACATTTTTCCAATCGCTCCATCAGTATCCTTTTAAATTCCGACTCTGAAAGATTTGGAAATCTTTTATGCAATCCATAAATGAAAAGTCGTTTTGAAAATTCAGACAGTTCAAATGCCTTTAATAATCTTTTTTCAGGTGACATTTGTTTTAATATTTGAATATATTTTTTATGATTGGGTCTATTTTTTATATTCATCATTTTATTCAAAGTTTTTTAACTGCATCATCAATTTTTTTCAGCGCTTTTTTGATGTTCTCAACGGAGTTGGCATATGAAAACCGCAGGTATCCCTTCCCGTAAGCGCCGAAAGCAGTCCCGGAAAGTGCGGCCACACCCGCTTCGTTCAATAAATAATCTGCGAGTTCTTTTGATGATTTTTTCGTTTTTGTTATATTCGGGAAAACATAAAAAGCACCGTGCGGATTTTTGCATGAAAATCCGGGGATTTTATTCAAGCCGCCAACAATAACATCCCGTCTTTTCTTAAACTCCGCTACCATTTTTTTGACATCATTTTGCGGACCGGTTAACGCTTCAATGCAGGCAATTTGCGTGAAAGATGCCGTGCAGGAAGTTGAATTTGTCTGAAGCCGGGAAAAATGTTGGGCAAGTTCCCTGTTCATCACTCCGTACCCGGCGCGCCAGCCGGTCATCGCAAAAGTTTTTGAAAAACCGTCCAAAAGAATTGTCTGATTTTTCATACCGTCCATTGTTGCGATTGAGTTATGAACTCCTTCATAAATGATCTCGGAATAAACCTCATCCGATAGAATAAGTATGTCATCGTCGCCGCCGATAATTTCTGCGATACCTTTCAATGTTTCTTTATCTACCACGCCACCGGTCGGATTTTGGGGCGAATTAAGTATAACCATTTTTGTTAAGGGTGTGACCAGTTTTTTAAAATCATCAACGGTAAAAGAAAAATTATTTTCCTCTTTTAACGGAAGTAAAATCGGTTTTGCGCCGACGAAATTAACCATTGACTCGTAAATCGGAAATCCGGGCGAGGGTAATATCACTTCATCTCCGGGCCGAAGCCAAGTTAAAATTGTGAAAAATATAATCGGCTTGGCGCCGGGCGTTACAACTACCTCGTCCGGGTCAACTTTCATATTTCTCGTCCTGGAAATATACTCGGCGATAACACTTCTTAACTCCGGAAGCCCTGCCGCGGGACCGTAATGGGTGTAGCCGGCATCAATCGCTTTTTTTGCCGCTTCCCTTATGTTTTTGGGAGTGTCAAAATCCGGTTCGCCTATTTCAAGATGAACAATCTCTTTCCCTTTTGCCTCCAGAGCCCGTGCTTTTGCCAAAACCTCAAACGCCGTTTCCGTACCCAACCGCGCCATCCTGATCGCTGTTCTCATCTTCAACCTCCGGTTGAACAAACTTTGCCACAGATTCACACAGATTTTCACAGAAATGTCATGTTGAGCGAAGCGAAACATCTCAAGATTCTTCACTTCGTTCAGAATGACATCTGCGTTTATCTGCGTCCATCTGTGGTTTCATTTTTTACTTTACACTACCTTTTTTCTATTAATTTTTCTATGCTTTCTAATAAATTATCCGGCTCAAACGGTTTTACTATGTAGCCGTCGCTTCCCGCCATAAGCCCCCGCATAACCTCCATATCCTGAGTTAACGCCGACAAAAATAAAATAGGAATTTTTGCCGTCTTTTCTTCGGCTCTTAATTTTTTGCAAACCTCAATGCCGTCCATATGGGGCATCATCACATCCAAAAGAATCAAATCAGGCATGATTTCCTGCACTTTGATAATCCCGTCGGCGCCGGAGGATGCTACCGTAACTTCATATTTGTGTTTGGTTAGAAAAAAATCCAATAACTGCAATGTTGTTGTATCGTCGTCTATCGCTAATATTTTTGACACAGTCCCTCCATTTTAGGATTAAGGATTAAGTCGCTCAAATCAGTTACTACTCAGAGCGGAATATACTTTACATTGGTGAAGCACTTCGTCTGTCACCCTGAGTGGAACGAAGGGTCTCGCATTTTAACATCGAGATTCTTCGCCTTCGGCTCAGAATGACATCCTTTTCATGTAAAGTATTTTATGCTCCCCTTAGTATAAGGATTAAGACGCTTCGCTTTAAGGATTAAGCAACCGACCGCTTACCACTTACCAATTATTACTTAATCCTGACTTCTTAATCCTTACAACTTTATCACTAATCCTGCCCTTTTTATTTTCGGTATTAAAAATGAAAATGTTGAGCCGGAACCAGGCGTTGAATCAAGCCAGATATTCCCGCCGTGCAGTTCAACAATTGTTCTTACTATAAAAAGTCCCAAACCTGTTCCGCCGGCGATGCGGGTATGAGACGAATCAACCTGATAAAACTTCTCAAATATCTTTTTATGCTCTTCTTCCGGAATTCCAATTCCATTATCTGAAACGGAGGAAATAATAAAATCGCCTTTCTCCTTCACGGTAATTGTAATTTGTCCTCCGAGGTCGGTAAATTTCACGGCATTTGAAATAAGATTGTCATAGACCTGCATCAACCGTGAATAGTCGCCGCTAATTTTAGGAAGTTCTTTATCAATCTCAAGCCGCAACTTTATATTTTTATTTTTAATTTGATTGATGTTTGTTTCAACCGATTTTTTCACGACATCAGCCAAATCAAGTTGCTCCAATTTAAGAGCGATAAGCCCGCTTTCAATTTTTGACAAATCCAAAAGGCCGCTGATGAGATGGTTCAGGTGATTGCTTGATTGGTCCACTATGCCTAAAAATTTTTTCTGCTGTTCATTAATTTTTCCAGCCTCTTCATTCAAGACAACATGAACAAAACCTTTTATGGCAGTAAGCGGGGTCCTCAACTCGTGCGAAACCATTGACACAAAATCATTTTTTACCGAATTCAGCCGCTCAAGTTCCGCATTTACTTTTTTGAGATTATTGTGAATCCTGGCATTTTCAACAATGGCAGCCGTCTGCCCTGCTATAAGTTCCGCAAGCCGTATTTTATCGTCATTGAAAAAATTTTGCGTCTTGGAGCAAAAACAGAAAAGCCCTATATTTTTTTCTTCCGCTTCTAACGGAACAAAAAGATGCGACTTCATGCCGGATAATTCCCGTATTTTATTATATGCTTTATTTTGAAATTCCAGCGTATCTATTGTTTGTATTTTCCCTTCAGCAAATATTTTGGTGATGAGCGCATCCGATTCTATGGAAATTTTCATTATATCTTTTTTGGCGTAAACCGGCGGGAACAGCGGCATAAGAAATTTTTGCGAATCATCCACGAGCCAGAACATTGCATAATCGGACTCCAATGCCCTTATGGTTTTATCGGCGAGCACTTCAATAATTTCATCTAATTGCGGCTCAACTCTGATGGTATTTGATATGTCCCTCAAAGTTATTAAATCGTTCACGCGCCGGGAAAGTTGTTCGTAAACTTTTGCGCGGTCTATCAGCCCCGCTATCTGCGATGCAACCACCGATAAAAACCTTAAATCATCCTGCGAGAATTTTCCCGTTACTTTGTTGCCCAAAACAAAAAGTCCGATGGTCTTCTTTTCAACCAATGGAAGTACTATAATGGATGTCGCACCGTAGGCATTATAAAGTTTCTGCATATCGGACGACGGTTCCATAAATAATTCGTTGGAAATAAATGTTGAGACATTTTTGAATGATTTTATAAGTATGGCGGGGGTCTCGTCTGATAATGACAATTCAAAACCCTTGAAATCACCGACGCCGGTCAGCGCGTCATTTTGTTCGTCGTAAAGGATGAAGCCGGCAATTGAAACACCGGTAACAAACTTGATTTTGTCAATTACCGTTGCGAACATTTCGTTCATCTCAACCTTGCCGGTAGCGGAAAAAATTATGTCGTTGAGCGATTTCATTTCCTTCACTTTTGATATCAGGCGAAGATTCGTATTGGTTAATTCTTCAGTCGTCGACTCTACTTCCAATTCAAGCCGCCTGTTAAACTCCTGCATCTCCTGATACATTTTTGAGTTTCCCACCGCGACCGCAAGATAGTCGGCGAGAGTACTGAGCGTTTTGACAAGATTGGTATCAAAAAATCTTTTGCTTCTTGAATTGACATTAAAAACGCCGACGGCTTTATCGTTGACTATTATAGGAATGTGCACAAACGACATTAACCCTTCGCCTTTAACCTGTTTTTCGGTTTCGGGACTTTTTTCTCTCGTGGCATCGTTTATGATGAGCGTCTCTTTTGATAAAAATGCCCTGCCGACAAAACCTTCGCCGGGCCGAAGATGAATGTTTCTTATAAAATCGTCGGTTAATCCGCGGGAGGCCTTAATCCGCAAAAGCCCGTCATCATCCAAAAAAACAACACAGGTTGAAGGCATCATCATTTTCTGATGAACCAAATCTAAAAGCATGCTGATAACATCGTCAATTTCTATCCGGGAGGTAATCGTTTTTGATGCGGCGAATAAAATGTTCAGTGATTCCTGTGAAACCATTTGGCGATTGAAGAGCAGATTAAGTTCTTCGCCGAGGCGGCCTGTTTTTCCCAAGATCTCTTTTTTCGCTGAAACTTGTCCCGAATTTGTTACGGAATAATCGCCGTCTATGGCGGAAGATACCATTTTTTCAATAAAAACAAGCGGTCTAAAAATGAAAATATATCCGAAAATAATAATTAAACCAAAAAAGGAATAATATAGGACGGAATTCACG
The DNA here is from genome assembly GCA_002780205.1 of Elusimicrobia bacterium CG06_land_8_20_14_3_00_38_11. GTDB lineage: Bacteria > Elusimicrobiota > UBA8919 > UBA8919 > UBA8919 > UBA8919. The sequence continues at coordinate 2,303 of PEVQ01000064.1, read as the reverse complement.
AAGACGAATTTTGCAAATATCAAAAATACGGCAATAACCGTGATAAAAACTATCAATATAAAACTTAATCTTCCGGTTTTATTTTTCATTTTTTAGAACGCAGATGACGCGGACTAAAAGCACTGATTACACAGAAAACGACTTTTTTTCCTGATATCTAATTCTCTAATTCTCTAATCTCTAATTCTCTGCCTTTATAAGCGTTATATCAAGCGCGATATTTAAGTATTTATACTGCTTAGCCAAATCGGCGAACGGAACTATTTCCGCCGAGATATTGTGAGCATCGCATGTCTCGGTAAGCATATTGTTAAAATCATCCTCGGCAATAAAGCCGGGCGGAGGGCCGAGTAAAACCATAATAGACACATTATTTGTTTCGCATAGTTGTGCAAAAAAGGAATAATTTATTTTTTTGTCAAAATCGTAACTTTTTTCGAAAGTCCCGACAAGACGAAATTTTAATTTATGTTTTTTTATTACTTCTCTGAACAGTTCTTTCATTTTTTCAAAGTCCTTTTCATGTTTTTCGGGATAAAAATAAGCGACCTCTACCGGTTTAAGTAAATCATATTCGTCCTTAACGACAGGTTTCGGCGGAACAGATTGAGACGGGGCGGGAGAAATTGTTTTTTTTGCCTCAGCCGAAGGCATAACCGGTTTAGCCGATGTTACCGGAACGGATTCTTTTACGGGTTGTGCGGGGACAGATTTTGGCGGCAGATGCAGTTCCATAGATTCCAATTCCGTTTCGGGAAGAAGTTCGCCAATCAGTTCCTTAACCAAATCCATATTCATCGGAAGATTGAGCATTGCAGAATACGCTTTAATTCTTTTCAGGAAACCCTCAAGTTCTCTGATGTTTGATTTCAACTTACTGGCAATATAGATAAGAATTTTATCGTCCACTTCAATTTGCTCGTTCTGAGCTTTTTTCTTTAATATCGCGACGCGCGTTTCCAAATCCGGCGGTTTTATATCGGCAATAAGCCCCCACTCAAACCTGGATTTCAGACGGTCTTCAATACCGGCAAGTTTTTTCGGCGGCTTATCGCTTGTCATGACTATCTGCTTCTGATTTTCATGCAGTATGTTGAAAGTATGAAAAAATTCCTCCTGGGTGGATTCCGCCTCCGATAAAAACTGAATATCATCCACAAGAAGTAAATCCAACGACCTGTAATGTTCTCTGAATTCCAGAAGCGTTCCGTTTCTTACCGCCTCAATAACTTCTGCAATGAATTTTTCTGTCGTGATATAAAGCACTTTGGCAGATGGATTTCTGTTTTTTATCGTGTTTCCTATTGACTGCATTATATGTGTTTTTCCCAAACCGACGCCGCCGTAAATGAATAGCGGATTATATGTTTTGCCAGGATTTTGAGAAACAGCCCACGCTGCCGCTTGAACAAAACGATTGCCGGAGCCGACGATGAACTCATCAAAAATATATCGTATGTTAAGTTTCGGTTTCCAGAAATTATCCGTTTTTTCTGTAAGAGGAACAACAGGTTTTTCTTCCGCAATCTTTGACGGCTGATTTTGAACCGCGTGGGATTCTTCAATTTTTACTTCCGGTGAAACGGACTCTGACGGGGTTGTTTCAGCCACATTTTCTAAAATTTCCTCAAGGTCACTCCCTTCACCTGCGATATCAACTTTTCCTACGGGACATTTTTCTTTAAGAAATTTTTCCACTGCCATTTTTTTTACATCCGAAAGGTTATAAATATACATAGCAAAATTGTAATCCTGGGAAAGCGGCGTGAAAGGTTTCCCGGCATCGCTGCCTGCAAGTTTTACAATTTCGGCGAGGTCAATGTCGGAACAGGATATTAAAAGTTTATATCTGTTTTTATCGCGGTCACATGGTGACGGCATCAAATCCCATTTTTTAATCATAATATTTGCTTCGCAAATATGCTAAACTGACACAGAAATTTTCCGCGTTTATCTGCGTTAATATCAGCGTTTATCTGCTTCTATGCCCTTACCGGTTTCCGATAAAATAATACTTGTTGCTATGTTAAAATAAAGCGATTTCCTATTCACATCCGTTGTGTTTATGTGCTCAGTGAAAATACCGGCGGAATTCAATGCTTCGTGCAAAACCTCGGCAAGTTTTGACTCACCCGCTGTAATTACCGAAGAAACATTTTTCTCTTTGCACAATGCAATCGCATCATCTATGTCATCCTTTGAAAAAACCAAAAACCCTTTCGCGAATGCAACCTTAATTTTATATTTCAGTTTTTTGCCGGCGACGCTCCTTAAAAGATTGTCCTCAATAATTTTTGAGAATT
>PEVQ01000035.1 GCA_002780205.1 Elusimicrobia bacterium CG06_land_8_20_14_3_00_38_11 | reverse complement strand
AATCTGCGGACATCAGAAACGCAAATAATACAGATGGACAGGATGGCTTCACTCGGGCAACTTGCCGGCGGCATCGCACACGAACTCAACAACCCTTTGACCGGCGTTTTGGGGCAATCGCAGATAATGCTTGAAAAACTTTCGCCAACCGACCCGCTGAGAGAGACACTCGGAAAAATCACGAAAGCAGCGGAAAGATGCAGAAAAATCACAAAAGGACTTCTGGATTTTTCGCGGCAGAAGGACTACCATTTTGAATTGACCGACATTACGAAAATTATTGACGGAGCACTGGATATATGTTCGTCGGATATAATCGCCTCTAAAATAACCGTAATAAAAAATTACGGGAAAAATGTCCCAAAAACGAATGTCTCGGTCCCGCACATACAGCAGGTATTTTTGAATATCATCACGAACGCAATTCAAACAATGAAAAACGGCGGGGGATTGACGATAACAACGGGATGTCATGCTGAACAATGTCATGCTGAACTTGTTTCAGCATCCCAAAGACGAGACCCTGATTTTCATCAGGGTGACAACTTCGTTGTCATTTCTTTCAAAGATACAGGCGATGGGATATCCAAGGAAAATCTTGAAAAAATATTTACGCCTTTCTTTACGACGAAAGACCCGGGAAAAGGTACGGGGCTGGGGCTTGCAATTTCTTACGGTATAGTTCAAAGACATAACGGTAAAATTATGGTTTCATCAGGCGGCGAAAAAAAAGGGGCAATGTTTACGGTAAAATTACCAATAAATCAGTAGCGCACACTTAAGTGTGCGCTACTCGTCGGAGGATAAAATGCAAATAAAAAAGTGGTTAAGTGATTATGTGATTAAGTGGTTGGTTGTGCCATTGCTTTTACTTATCCACTTATCCACTTATCCACTTATCCACTGCCTTTTTGCTGCCGGTTTTGAACTGGGAGCGGTCAGACCTAAAATTATTACACCGAACGGCGACCACAAAAATGATATGCTGATTGTTTCTTACGACAATCCTAACGACGAATCAAATGTAAGCGGGAGAATTTTAACGATTAACGGTTCTTACATTGCGGATATGCTCGTCGTTAATTCTGACCCTGATAATCCAAAAATAACATGGAACGGGAAAGACGGCAGCAGTGTCGTTCCATCCGGGATTTATATTTACCAGATTGAAGTGGAAGGACAGGTATTGAACGGAACGGTGGTGGTAGCGAAATGACGCGAAGTGTCACCCCGAATTTATTTCGGGGTCTATGGATGCTGAATCAAGTCCAGCATGACAAAATTATGGATAGGAAAAATTACCAGATATTAAAAGGTGTCATGTTGACCCTGAATGAAATGAAGGGGAAACATCTCGCTGTCCAACAGAGAGATTCTTCGCCTTCGGCTCAGAATGACAGGGTATCAAAACCCATCACAAAATTGGCTGGTACAGTTCTGTCTCTGGTTTTACTTCTCACTTCCCACTTCCCACTTCCCACTTGCCTTTATGGCGCTTTTGACGAATTTTCGCCCGGTGTCAGACCTGCGGCGCTCGGGGGAGCATTTACCGCCCTCTCCGACGATGCTAATGCCGTTTTTTACAATCCCGCCGGACTTTACAGAGCAGACAAAAATGAGTTCCTCGCTTCCTACGGGCGGCTTTATTTCGGATTAGACGATGATTCAAATATCGGGACATCCTTAATTTCATACATCAATCCTTTTGGAAAATACGGGACGGCAGGAATAGGCATTTACTCGCTTTCACTTTCGGGTTTATATTCCGAAAAAATGATTTCTTTTTCTTACGGCTTCCGTGTCGTGCCGAAACTTGGAGTCGGATTAACGATGAAATCGCTTTCACATAAATACGGTTCAGATGAATACACCGAAAACGCAATTAAGGACGACGGAACATCTTCGCAAGAGGTAGACCCCGTTTTTGCCGAAGGGAACAGCAAGTCAAAATTCTCCTCTGATGTCGGAGTATTCTATCGTCCCGCATCAAAATACAATCTCGGATTTACAATGCAAAATATCAATTCGCCGGACATCGGATTAAAGGAAACGGATAAAGTTGAAAAGACATACAGAACCGGTTTTGCATATACTCCAAAGACGGCAAACTTTTCAATTGAGTTCATTTCAAAATCCGGCGATACCAATATAACATCCGGATTTGAAAAATATTTTTCGGAAAAAACCTTTGCTCTGAGGGGCTCTTTAACTTTCGGCAGTTCCGATTTAAGACGGCTGACATTGGGACTCGGACTTAATCAAAAAAATTATAAACTGGATTATGTATTTCTTTATCCTCTGGTCGGCATAAATGATACTTACGGAACACACAAAGTGTCGGTTTCAATTTTATTCGGACCAATTCCCAAGTTGGAAAAATTTGAGCCGGAATTTCCGGCAGAGGCAGAATTAGAGGAGAAACCGCTCGCAGAAGAAGTAAAACCACCTGTCAGAGTTATTACCGACGGTGACAGAAAAACCGCGGAACTCTTAATTAAAAATGTTCAGGACGCATACAGAAAGGGAATGTATTCAAAAGCAACGGAAAACATAAACAGGTCAATTGAACTCAATCCGGAACACCGGGGGGCACAGGCATTAAAAAAGAAACTTGCACCGATTGCATCAATAATTCCGGAAAAAACGGAAACAACACGGGTCGGAAAAATCACGCGAAAGGGCATAACAGCGTATCTTGAAAACAATCCCGGGCTTGCCTTAAATGCCATAATATATGCTACGGAACTTGCGCCTGATGATATAAATTTGCAGCAGATTTTTGAATTGATGGGTAAAGAATATCCGGATGCAGCGGCGCAGGAAAAATCAATTCCCGGAATGACGCTTGTTCAGAGAAAACTTCAACAGGCGCTTGAGAATATTTACGACGGGAAATATGTTCAGGCGATTGCGGAGTGCAACACAGTTCTGGAACTTGAAGATGATAATGTTCTCGCTCTTCTGCGTCTCGGTTCCGCATACTGGGCGATGGGCGATACCGCCAGAGCAAAATCAAACTGGCAAAAGGCGCTTGAATATGACCCTGATAACAGCCAGATACTGGAATTTCTCAAAGAGAAACCCGGTGTGCCAAAAATAGAAAAGCCGAAAACATATATTATTAAAAAAGGCGACACACTGCTTAATATATCGGAAAGATTTTACGGGAATAAATCGCTATGGCGAAAAATATACGAGGCGAATAAGGATAAACTTGACAACCCCTACAAGTTGAATGCCGGACAGGCGTTGACACTTCCATAGTGTTGACAATTAAAAATTAAAAATGTAAAATTAAAAATATGAGCAAGAAATCAATTAAAAATTATAAATTAAAAATTAAAAGTTACGGTTTGTTTTTGATGTTCATTTTTCATTTTGAATTTTTCATTTTGAATTGCCTCTATTCCGTCGACAACATTGATAGAGAAAAATTGACCCTTGAGACAAACATAGAAAAAAGAATTGCGGACTCGCTTTCCAAACTTTTAAGCCCTCAGGATTTCATAATAATAATAAAAATTGAGCCGCTCATTGAAGAAATCGCAAAAGCAAAGCCGCGTGAAAAATTGCAGATTGAGCAGTTGACAACTCCCGATGTAAAAAAAACGCAAAAGGACTATATTCTTCCGGGGGTACCGACAAAAAAAAATCTTATGGAGGAAGAAAAAGTATCGCCCTCACCCGTCCAGGTAATAGTTCCGCCGCAGGAAAAAGAAATTGAGACATTAAAGCAATTTATCAAAAAAATAACTGTGACGGTGAAATTTGATAAAAATGTGCCCGATAATGTAATCGCAGAGGCAAGGAAAATAATAACAGGTCTTGTTGACATCAACACGGTTCGAGGCGACCAACTGATCATTGAAAAAACGGAATTTTACAAAAAGAAAATCCCCTGGTGGAGCGTTGCTACAACCTTTCCGTCGGCAATGTGGCTTTTGGGAATAATTTTATTCGCATTTTTTCTGTTCGGACCTCTGAATGTTTTCTTCAAGCATCTTTTGAAAACGCTTTCAACCAAACCCGCAGCGGAACGACCGATTGATAATTTTCTATCGCGAAATCCGGCGGCGCCGACGGGCGGCAGCGGAGTCGGTTCGCTTACAATGGCATTGGACGACGGCAAATCCGCAAGACCGAAACTGTTTGCCTTTATCAACGAGGGAAATCTTCGCAATCTTGCCTATCTGTTAAAAGATGAATCGCCCGACAGAACCGCGCTTGTTTTAAGTTATCTGAAAAACGATTGGGCAAGTTATGTTATGTCCCAATTACCTGCGGATTTACAATCAAAGGTTGCGGTGGAACTCGCCAATGTAAAACAATTAGAACCCGACGATGTTGAAATAATGGAGTTGGAATTGAAGAAAAAAATTGATTATCTTATCGGCGGCGCCGCTCAAATAATTGAGTTGTGCGAGCGCTCCGATAAAAAAACTGTAGAGAATATTTTGGCGGCGCTGTCATTAAATAATTCCGAACTTGCCGAGCAGGTAAGACAGCAACTTTTATCAATTGATGATTTATATTTTGTTGATACCGTCGGCTTAAGAACGCTTTTCAGGGAAATATCGCTTCCAACCTGGGCAATCGGGCTAAAAAATGCGAAGGACTCAACCCGCGAAACAGTGCTGAAAACGCTCCCGCCGGGCGCAGCGGAAATGCTCAAACAGGAAATTGAACTGAATATGACAGTTCAACCGGCGAGGATTGATGAAGAGGAAAAAAGAATTATCATCACGATGAGAAAATTGAGAAACGAGGGGCAGATAACTTTGATAAAAGGCGAAAGACCGACGGAGATAATCCCGGCACCTTCGGAAACGAATCATGCTACTGCAACGCAGGAAAAACAGGAAACAAAAACTGAAACCAGAGAAGAACGGCTTGCAAGAATAAAAGAGCGGTTAAAAAAAGAAAGAGGAGGATAAGAGGCAATTAAAAATTCAAAATTAAAAATGAAAAATTGCGGTATATTATTTTAGTAAAAACTTTCACATAAATTTTTAATTTTGCATTTTGATATTGTTGAAAAAGCCAATTATTTGTCACCCTGAATGAAATGAAGGGTCTGATTTATCGTCGGAAGACGAGATTCTTCGCTACCACTCAG
>PEVQ01000275.1 GCA_002780205.1 Elusimicrobia bacterium CG06_land_8_20_14_3_00_38_11 | reverse complement strand
AAAATAAAATGAAAAAGGAGCGAAGCGACTATGGAAAAAAATTTATTTGAAATAGCACAAAGCATTTCGTCAACGCTTCATCTTGACAAGGTTCTTGAAATAATACTTGACGAGTCAATAAAACTGATAGGTTGCGAGGCGGGTTCAATTATTCTTGTCAACAGCGAAAATTTTTTGGATTTCAGAGTTGTCAAAGGCGAAAAATCCGCAATTCTTAAGGATCTGAATGTTAAAATTAAAATGAATGACGGTATCGTTGGTGTGGCTGTCCAAACCGGACGCGTTGTGGTTGTAAATAATGTTCAGGATGATGTAAGATTTAAGAAAGACATTGACTGGCTTACCGGTTTTACGACAAAATCAGTTATAGCAGTTCCGGTTATAATAAAAGATAAAGTGCTGGGTGCGATTGAACTTATAAATAAAAAATCCGGTAGTTTTACCGATAAGGACACAGAAATTATTTCCTTAATTGCATCGCAGTCGGCGGTTGCTATTGAGAATGCGCGTCTTTATGAAGAAATTTATATGCTCAAAGAGTATATGAATGATATTCTGGAATCAATGCCCGGCGGGTTTATAGCGGTTGACAGCCGCGGAAAAATTACGAATATTAATCCCCGCGCCGCCGAAATACTCAACATTCCCAAAGAACTTGTGGGAGAAAATTATACTACCGGTTTCATTAGATTTTCAGAAATTGTTGAACTTTTTCAGTCGGTTTTGACCAAAGCGGAGCCGCATACAAGAAGAGAGATGCAGATTACCATCGGCAATAAACATAAAATTATCGGTTATTCAACGCAGTTAATAAAAGATACATCCGGCAAAACAAAAGGTGTAGGAATGATTTTTCAGGACATAACGGATATAAAAAAATGAATTTGTGAAATGACCCCATTTCAATGGGGTCGTCAATGGAACAAATTCAAACCAATAATGTAGTCCCGACCTTCAGGTCGGGATGAGCGAAGCGAATGAGTTGATTTTTCCGAAAAATTTTAATACAATTACTAACAAGAGCGGAATATACTTTACATGGAAGATGGTGTCATGCTGAACTTGATTCAGCATCTATAGACCCTGAAACGAGTTCAGGGTGA
>PEVQ01000078.1 GCA_002780205.1 Elusimicrobia bacterium CG06_land_8_20_14_3_00_38_11 | reverse complement strand
AAAGAGTGAATTAAAGAGATTAATTCTTTAACTTTCAGTGAAGTTCTGTGAAATTCTGTGGCTGAATTACAGAACTCCCTGCTTTTAAGGGGGTGAGAAAATGGCGATAGCATCGGGATTAGTGCTTGCAAAACTTGTTGCGGGAAAAGAAAAACAGACGCTTAATAAATTGAGAGATATTAAAGGTATCACGCACATCAGCGCAGTTTTGGGCAGATGGGATTTGGTGATAGATGTAGAAGCGGGAAGTATTCAGGAATTGACAATGTTAGTAGTTCACAAAATACGGGCAATTCCGGGGATTTCTTCAACTGAAACGCTTATGACCACAGCAATTTGAATAAAGGCAATTAAAAATGTAAAATGTAAAATTAAAATTTGAATTGTCGTTTAGGAGGTCGTTATGGTAAAAAATATTACAAATCTCTTGAAAAAGACCGAGTCAAATCTTATCGGAAATCTGATTGTAAAAGGTAGTGTCGTTCTCGGAATAAAAATTGCAGGAATTTCCGGACTTTTGGTAAAAGATGTAAAATTATCTAATAAGATTCAGTCGGAAATTTCAAAAAAAGCGGGGGCGGGCGGATTTATCTCAACTGATGAACTTCCGCACTATGGAATAACCGCGGGTGAAAAAATAGCGATTGAAAAAGAATTTTCATGTTCCAAAAAAGATGTAGTGGTATTTGTAGCCGCGGAGAAATCTAAAGCAGAAAAAGCAGTTGAACTGATTTCCGAAATTATGAAAAACCAAAAGATACCGAAAAAAACTGTTAAAACAAAAGTAAAAAAATCCGTCAAAAAACCGTCTAAAACGAAGAAAAAAATCAAAAAGAAAAAATGACGCTGAGTCTAAACAAAGTGTCACCCCGAACTTGAGGTTCTGTAAAGTAAAAAATGGTAGCCACAGAATGGCACAGAAAAACACAGAAAAAGACTTTTCAGTGAAATTCTGTGATAATCTGTGGCTAAATTACAGAACGGTTGTTAAGGTTCTGTAAAGTAAAAAATGGTAGCCACAGAATGGCACAGAAAAACACAGAATTTTTATACAAAGAGTGAATTAAAGAG
>PEVQ01000232.1 GCA_002780205.1 Elusimicrobia bacterium CG06_land_8_20_14_3_00_38_11 | reverse complement strand
GGTCTATAGATGCTGAATCAAGTTCAGCATGACACCATCTTCCATGTAAAGTATATTCCGCTCTTGTTAGTAACTGGATTTTAACATCAGATTTTTATCCTGTAAATCCTGTCAGATTATTTTATTTTCTTAATTCTTAATTCTTACTTCTGTCGTTAACGGGAGGTTTTTATGCCGGTGGAAGAGCCGAATGGCAAAGTGTCAGTTCCCGAAGGTTTGTGGAAAAAATGCGACGGTTGTCATAACATAATTTACAACAAAGAACTCGAAGAAAATTTTTTTGTTTGTCCGAAATGCGGCTATTATTTTCGCATTACATCAAAAGAACGGATAAAACAACTCTTAGACGAAAACAGTTTTAATGAAATGTCCGCAGGTTTACAGTCAACCGACCCGCTGTCTTTTAGCGACACCCAAAAATATTCTTCAAGAATAAAACATGCTAAAACCAAAACAAAACTTAACGATGCGGTTGTTACAGGATTTGGTAAAATAAATGGCAAAGATGCCGTAATATGCATTATGGATTTTGATTTCATGGGCGGTAGTATGGGAAGCGTAGTGGGTGAAAAAATAACCCGCGCGGTTGAAACGGCAGTTGAAAATAAACTACCGCTTATAATTGTTTCATCTTCCGGCGGCGCAAGAATGCAGGAGGGGATGTTTTCTCTGATGCAGATGGCAAAAACATCAGCGGCGTTTGCAAAACCATCAAAAGCAAAACTTCCATTTATTTCCGTTTTAACCCATCCTGTAACGGGCGGTGTTGCGGCTTCTTTTGCAATGTTGGGAGATGTAATTATCGCCGAACCGAAAGCACTTATCGGTTTTGCGGGTCCCCGCGTTATTGAGCAAACAATCAAACAAAAACTTCCCGACGATTTTCAGTTATCAGAATTTCTTTTATCACACGGTCAGATTGACATAATCTCCGAAAGAAAAGAACTGAAAAATACTATTTCAAAAATCATTGATTTATTATTATGAGACCGTCAAGAAAACTGCGTAGCCACAGAATTTCACAGAATTTCACAGAATCTTTCTGTGTTTTTTCTGTGTCCATCTGTGGCA
>PEVQ01000150.1:5146-10075 GCA_002780205.1 Elusimicrobia bacterium CG06_land_8_20_14_3_00_38_11 | reverse complement strand
TATATACTCAACAGGATATGCATAAATTTTATTATGATTTGCAGAAGAAGTAAATTGTCCTGTTTTAGGGTCACGGGTTGAAGGTAAATTTTTTGATGGGATTTCTCGTTTTATTATATTGTAAATTTCAAAACCAATATTTTGCATTTGTTCTGCAAATATCTCGGCACTGAGAACTTCTACACCACAAAAAGAGGTATCGCCTATAACAATACATGCTTTACCGCCAACTTTTAATGCACGATGCATTTCAATAAAACATTCTCGCATTTCGCCGAAATACATTGCAACTTCTTCACTTTTTTTATTATCTTTTTCTTTCAGTTTGGCAACGCAAATTTGTCCCAATTCGCTATCAATTTTCAAATGTTTTTTATGATGATGCGCGGTCCCGATAAATTTTTTTCTAAACTCTGCTAAATTATCTGTATATTCCAGCCATAAAGCAGTCAATTGATGCAAATCAGCATATTCATAAGAAGTAACATAAGGCGGACTTGTGACTATTAAACTTGCCTGTCCATCATCAACTGGAAGTTTTCTTGCATCTTGACATTTAACAATAGAATTATTATTCACAGGAATTTTGGCATAAAATTCAGCGTTTCTTTTTAGCATAAATTTTATTTGTCTTTTGAAAATATCCAACGGCTCAGGCAAAACTTTTTCATAATCTCTTGTCGGTTTATTGCTTTTTTGAAGCCATATTGAGCAGTTTTTTAAGATATTGGAAAACCCGCAAAGAAAAAATATTTTTATTTCCTGATTTTTGATTTCATTTATGTTTGAAAAAATAATTGCGAGTTTTTCTTTTATTTCTTTTGGAAACCAGTAATCAATTCTTTCATTTTGAGGTATTTTTGACTTTTTTGTTTTTTCAATATTCAATATCAAAGAATCAAACTCTGCCTCCAATTTATCAAATTTTATAGGTGTCGTTTTCGCTTTTGATATTAAATATGCAACAGGATTTATATCAACACCAACGCCAAGTCGTTCTGACATAATTGCCTCAACTACTGTTGTTCCAGAACCCATAAATGGGTCAACCACAATATCACCGATATTTGTATATTCTTTTATCAAGCGCCGGGCAAGTTGAGGAATAAATTTTGCAGGATAGCGATGATAACCGTGTGTAATATAAGCAGTGTCTTTACGGGTGCAATCAGAAAATGACCAACTGTAATCAATTTTTGTTTTAGCAAATATTTTCAGAATTTCAGCCGAAGACAATTCATCTTTTTTGGGGATATCAAAAGTTGTTGCGAACGGCGAATATTGAATTCGAGTTTCTCTAATTTTCAAATTTTCTCTCATCTTCATATATCCAGATTTCTTACTTCGGGGGCGGGATGTAAAACCGCTCACAGTTCCAGCAATCTTTCAACTTCTCTGTAAATTCTCATATCTTCTGCTTCATCAGAAAGTTTCTGCGACCAACTGAGCAGATATTTTTTATCTAATTTCCCCGAGTACCTTATTGCAATATCTTCCGCATCCGCCAGGTCACGAAGCCGACCCGGGACTATTTTCAGCAATATCAAATCCTCAGGTGCCGGATAAAACGCTTTGACACCGTGCATTTCAATTGAAGTTTTGCGGTTAAAAGCAGTTTTTTCCAATTCATGCGAGGCAATAAGAAAATCTATACGGACCATACCGTCCATTATATGAAAACAACCGGTTTCTTTTGCCTGTTGGAACATTTTTTTAGTGTCAACTGTAAAACCGTTTTTGATTACTTCTTTAAAAAATTTTTCCAAATCCGACTTTTTTATAAAAATACAAAAGTCAATATCCTTTGTTTCCCTCGGATTACCAATAACACTAACGGCAATGCCGCCAATAACAAGATAATTTAATTTATGAGTGTTCAAAAAATTAATAATTTTTTTATATTCCTGTTCTAACATTTTATTTTTCCCTTTTTAGACCTAACTTGAAACATAAAGGTTCATTATAGGTAAATTTGTCTCTAAACTGTTCAAACATATTAGATGAAAGAAATTCTTCCGTGAGTTTTATTGATTCAGCCAGCGTAAGATTTTGTAGCCATTTTTTCTTTTCTTCTTCCAGCCATTGAAATCTGCTTTTATCAAACAGGGTCCCTTTCAATGATTTTTTTAATTTTACATTTTTCATTTTTAATTTTGAATTGCTTTTATTTATATATCCAGATTTCTTACTTCGTGGGCGTGCTGCTCTATAAACAGGCGGCGGGGTTCTACTTTGTCGCCCATAAGCGTTGTAAAGATTTTGTCCGCCTCAATCGCATCCTCTAATTTCACCTGCAAAAGTTTTCTGTTTTTCGGGTCCATCGTTGTTTCCCATAATTGTGTGGGATTCATTTCTCCTAAACCTTTATATCTCTGAATTGTTGAGCCCTTTCTTCCCAAATTCATTACGGTATCTATCAACTGACGGAAATTGCGAACATCCGATTCTTCACTGTCCGACGAAATTATCCTGTAAAGCGGTTTTCCATCGCCGTTTCCGTAATTCTCTAAATCAACATTTTCCGACTCAAGTTTTTTGACGGCCAAGTCAAGTTTAACAAGTTCCCATAAGTCCTTTACTTCCGTTCCGAGTTCCTCGTCGCCTACTTCAAGCGGGAGTTCACCTGCAGCGGCAAGTTCTTTAGATAGTTTTTCCTTTTTCTTTTTCAGATAGTCCGTCTTAAAATTTTTCCACTCTTTTTCGGTATAAATATATTCCGGTTTATCGTCAATATCAATTTTGTAAAGCGGGAGTTTTCCTTTTTTCTTAAACGAGAGGTAATCGTCCCAAGATACGCCTTTTTTGGCAAGTTTTTTTATGAGGGTTTCAAACTCAATTAGACTTTTAAGAATTATCAACAATTTTTTCTGGTCGTATTGAGTGGAAACTTTCCCTTTTTCCAGTTCGTAAATTTTTATGTCGGAAAGTCCTTCCTCCAAAAGCATACTTTCAAGTTGCTCGTCGGTCTCAACATAAAACTCTTTTTTGTTCTTTTTGACTTTATACAGCGGCGGCTGGGCGATATAAATATTTCCGTTCCGTATAAGTTGAGTCATCTGGCGGTAGAAAAATGTCAATAAAAGCGTTCTTATGTGAGCGCCGTCCACATCGGCATCGGTCATTATTATTACCCTGTGATAACGCAAATTGTTTATATCAAAATCCTCCTGACCGATTCCCGTTCCGAGGGCGGTGATAAGAGTTCTGATTTCGTCGTTAGCAAGCATTTTGTTTATGCGGGATTTTTCAACATTAAGAATTTTCCCTTTCAACGGAAGAATCGCCTGAAACTTTCTGTCGCGGCCCTGTTTTGCCGAACCGCCTGCACTGTCGCCCTCAACGATATAAATCTCGCATTTTGAAGCGTCCCTTTCCTGGCAGTCGGCAAGTTTTCCGGGAAGCGAACCGCTATCCAGAGCGCCTTTCCTTCTCGTTAATTCGCGGGCTTTTCTTGCTGCCTCTCTTGCTTCCGCGGCAACTATTGCTTTTTCGGTAACTTTGTTTGCCACCGTCGGATTTTCCTCTAAAAATGTGCCAAGCGCCTCACCGACGATTGATTTCATAATTCCTTCAACCTCGGAGTTGCCGAGTTTCGTTTTTGTCTGTCCCTCAAACTGCGGCTCAGGAATTTTTATTGAAATTACGGCGGTCAAACCCTCGCGAACATCATCGCCGGACAATGAAACATTTTCATCCTTAATCAGCCCCTTGTTTTTTATGTAATCATTTATTACCCTTGTTAAAGAGGAGCGAAAGCCGGTAAGATGCGTTCCTCCCTCGTGGGTATTGATGTTGTTGGCGAATGAAAGCACATTTTCGGAATAACTGTCGTTGTACTGTATGGCAACCTCCGCGATGATTCCGTCCTTTTCTTTCTTAAAATATATCGGCTCGGAATGAAGCGGATGTTTATTTAAACTGAGATATTTTACAAATTGGACGATGCCGCCTTCATAAAAAAATGTATGTTCTTTGTCTTCTCGTTCGTCAATGATTGTGATGCGGGTTCCGGCATTTAAGAAAGCAAGTTCACGCAGGCGACTTGAAATTGTATCAAAGGAATACACGGTTGTTGAAAAAATATCCTTGTCCGGCTTGAATGTAACTTTTGTGCCTATATCGTCGGTAGAACCCTTCGTTTTTATGGGCGCATCCGTTTTTCCCCTCAAATATTTTTGATAATAAATTTTCCCGTTTCTGTAGACCTCAACTTCAAGATATTCGGAAAGTGCGTTGACTACCGACACGCCTACGCCGTGAAGACCGCCTGAAACTTTGTATGATTGATGGTCAAATTTTCCGCCGGCGTGAAGTATTGTCATAACGACTTCCAACGCCGATTTATTTTTATATTTCGGGTGCGGTTCAATAGGAATACCTCTTCCGTCGTCTGTAACCGAGACGGAATTATCGTCGTGAATTATAACATCAATCGTCTTACAAAACCCCGCCAGCACCTCGTCAATAGAATTATCAACTACCTCATAAACAAGATGATGAAGCCCTTCAACACCGGTTGAACCGATGTACATCGCGGGCCTTTTCCGAACCGCATCCAGCCCTTCCAATACCTGAATTTTTGAAGCACCGTACTCTTCCGCCGCTTTTTCTTTTTCTTTTGTCATAAGTAACTTCAATTAAAAATTATAAATTAAAAATTATAAATTAAAAATGAAAAATTAAGGTTTTTTATTAAAATCTTTTACATAAATTTTTAATTTTGCATTTTACATTTTTAATTGCCTTTTTACTTCTGAACTATTTTTAGATTTTTTATTTTTCCATTTATCAAAAACTCGTTTAACGCTTTTATAATTTTTCTTCTCATTAAAGTTATCTCGTTTTTTACGACAGCGGATTTTACCGATATAAAAACGGTATCTTTTGAAAATTTTACAAGTTCCGCATATTTTGAAAGTTTAGGACCTA
>PEVQ01000150.1:0-5137 GCA_002780205.1 Elusimicrobia bacterium CG06_land_8_20_14_3_00_38_11 | reverse complement strand
CCGTCCGCAGTTATAGAGCAACCGCTGAGAAACTTGTCAACGATAGCGCCTATATGCTTTACTTCGCCTTTCCTCATTTAACACCAGAGAATTAGAGATTAGAGATTAGAGAATTAGTCAAGGCAACATCTAATTCTCTGTTGTATAAACTAATTCTCTGTCGTATAAACTGATTCTCTGCCTTTTTAATCCAGCCGCATAGGCATAATTATGTAAAGATAATTCGGGTCGTCGGCGGGTCTCAAGACACCTGGACTTACCGGTGTAGTGAACTCAAAAATAATTTCATCGCTGGTTACCACGCGCAGCATATCAATAACATAATTGGGATTGTAAGCAACGGTGAACGGCTCGCCTTTGTAGTCGGTTTCTATTTCGTCGTTTCCCTCGCCCTTGCCCTGCTCCATTGAATAAATTAAAATTTTACCCTTGCCGACCGAGTATTTTATTGACGAGGGCCTGAACGGCAGCACCCGGTCGGTGGCATCAAGCAAATCCTTCGTCTTTATTTTAAGAGAGCCCTTTTTCTCCTTCGGAATAACCTGTTCGTAATTCGGAAAATGCCCTTCAATAAGACGGGAACGCAGAATCGTCTCTCCGATTTTAAACCCTATTTGTCCTTCAAACACGCCGATTTCCATTTCCTCGGTTGATGCACCGGAAATAATTTTCAAAAGTTCTTCAATCGCTTTTGACGGAATTATAAATGTGAATGAGATTTTTTTGTCAACCGCATTTTCTTTTGAAATATAAGCAAGCCGTTTTCCGTCGGTTGAAACCATAATCGCCTTGCCTTTTTCAATAATGAAATAGATTCCGTTTAAGACATATCTGGTCTCATCCAGCGAAATGGCAAATTTGGTTTTCGTTATCATATCTTTGAGAATAGCCGTCGCCATTTTGAATGTTTTTCCGCCTTCAAAATCAACGGCAACCGGAAACTCCGCCTTTGAAAGTCCTACAAGCGAGTATTTTGTTTTCCCGGATTTTATAATTACCTTTTCGTTTTCGGAAACTTCAATTTCTATTTCCTGCTGAGGCAGTTTTTTGATAATCTCAATTATCAATTTACCCGGCAGAGTAATTCCGCCTTCTTTCAATACCTGCGCTTTGATAACCGTTTTAGCGGCAACTTCCAAATCGGTCGCAGCAAGAATTAAATTATCTCCCTTCGCATCAAAAAGCAGATTTGACAACTGCGGCAGCGTGCTTTTTTGCGAAACAGCGCCTGATACAATTCCCATTCCTTTCAAAAGCTCGTCCTTCATACAAACAATTTTCATTTGTCCCCCTATTCCCCTTTTTTTGGTCTTTGTTATTATATTAAATATGTAAACATAATCATCATCATAGTTGTGGATATGTTAGTTATTTATTTTTTTATTTTTTTCTGCTCAGTGAACTCTTATATTTCCGACTTTATTAATGTTAATTATGATGTTGATAACCGTCCGATTTTATTAACACTGCCAAATTTTTTATTTTTTTCCCGCACTTATCAACCGTTATAAAAAATTATTAACAAGAAAACTACATAGCCACAGAATATCACAGAAGTACACAGAAAAATTCAGTGAAGTTCTGTGTCCTTCTGTGGCTTGATTTTTTATTTTCCTGATTTTATTTCCTGAATTATTTTATTAATCTGTGCCGCGAAATATGCGTCTTTTGTCATCGTTTTTTCTATTTTATCAAACGAATAAAGAACCGTAGTATGGTCTCTGCCGCCGAATTCCTCGCCGATGTCGGTAGTGGATAGTTCCGTAAATTTTCTTGCCAGATACATAGCAATCTGTCTCGGGTGGGCAATGGCATCCGTTCTTTTTTTGCTTTTTAAGTCCTTTATGTCAAGATGGTAATTTCTTGCTATGATTTTTTGTATGCGCTCTATTGTAACCGGAAATTCCACGGTTTCCGGTTTTACTATATCTTTGAAAATTTCATGTGCCCTGTCAACCGTAATCTGGCTTCCTGTCAGTGATGCGTGCGCCACTATTTTTATCAGCGCTCCTTCAAGCGACCTTATATTTTCTTTTATCTGTGATGCGATGAAAAGTATAACATCCTCAGGAACATGAATTCTTTCGTCAATGATTTTGCTTTTTAGTATGGCAATCCTTGTTTCCAAATCCGGCGGCTCAATATCCGCGACCAACCCCCACTCAAACCTGCTTTTGAGTCGGTCCTGCAGGGTTATTATTTCTTTAGGTGCGGAGTCGGCGCACAAAACAATCTGTTTTCCGGCGTCATATAATGAATTAAAAGTATGGTGAAATACCTCCTGTATCTGCTCGCCCCGTCCTAAAAACTGAATATCGTCAATAAGAAGTGCGTCAAGCGAACGGTATTTGTGGTGAAATTGAGGCATCCGGCCTTTCTGCATTGAATCAATCATTTCGTTGGCAAATTTTTCGCAGGTGATATAAAGTATTTTTGCCGTCGGATATTTTTGCTTCATCTTTTGTCCTATTGCATGGAAGAGATGCGTTTTTCCTAAGCCCACTTTTGCATAAATAAAAAGAGGATTATATGCTTTGCCGGGATTTTCCGCTACTGCCAGCGCCGCCGCCTGCGCAAGACGATTGGAATTTCCTACGATAAATTTTTCAAAAGTATATTTCGGATTAAACTGGTTTTCAAGAAAAACAGATTCTTCTGCTGCAACAGGTATCGGCTCGATTATTTGTTCCGCCCGTTTTAAGATATTGTCCAAATTATCTGTTACAATATAATCAAGTATCATCGCAGTACCGAGCAGCCCCGAAATTTCTTTTTCTATTTTTTCCTGAATATTTTCTTTGAACCAATCAATAAAAAATTTATTCGGCACTTCAATTATGAATTTATTTTCTGAAATTGAAACTGCTTTTGCGGATTTTATCCACAGTTCAAAAGAATTTTCAGGAATTATTTTTTGAATAACTTCAAGCGTTTTTTCCCACAATTCTTGCGGAGTTTTATTCATTTTATATCCTGATTAAAAAACTTATACACAGAGTTATACACAATTGGGGATAACTCTGTTATAACTTTTTCTGTTATTTTTAACTATCTGATTTTACCATATTTTATCAGGTTTTCCCATCATTTTTACATTATACAAAATGTTTATTAGGAAGTCAAGGAAAATATTTTTTCAGAAAATTATTTTTTCATTTGCTTCGCTCGCCCCCGAATAAATTCGGGGACTACATTATTGGTTTGAATTTGTTCCATTGGCGGCGGGTTGAAACCCGCCATTTCACAAATTCTTTTTTTACTTGACAAATTATTTTATTTTTGTATAATTGCTTTTATGAAACAGCAAGCGCTTGTTATTATTAAACCGGACGGACTGAAAAAATCTTTAACGGGAAGTATTCTGCTAAAACTTTCCGAGGCGAAACTTGAAATTATCGGAGCGAAGGTTGTGAAACCGACCAGAGAACTTGTAGAAAAACATTATGCCCACATGAAATCAAAACCGTTTTTTGAGGAAATAGTCCAGTATCTCTGCGGTGAAATACATAAAGTAAAAAGGGTGCTGGTGCTTTTGTATCAGGGAGAAAATGCGATTGAAAAATTAAGAAAAATCTCCGGCGCTACAAATCCCGAGGATGCCGAACCGACCACTATCCGCGGCGCCTACGGAAGAATTACCACAAAAGGCGTTTATGAAAATGTTCTGCATGTTTCCGGCACCGACGACGAAGCCGAGCGGGAAATAAAATTATGGTTTCAACCCTCCGAAATCGTTCACGAGATTTATCCTACCAAGGAAGTCGTAATAGAAAAATTAAAAGTTAAAGAATGGGCGTAAAAATTGAGACCCTGAATTAAATTCAGGGTGAGGTTGTTGAAATCAACAACCTCATTTTTTGCCTAAAATTCTAAAAACTTTCGTACCGCATTCAGGACACACGCCCTGCAGCGCTCTTCTTCCGCCCTTCATCTCAATTTCCTTTGCGTCCTTAATCTCCACCTGCTTCTTGCACTTCATACATCTGCCTTCCGCCATTTTGTCAGCCCTCCTTTTTTGATTTCGGTTTTAACTATTTTTTTGATTTATGCCGCAGGATGTTAACGATTCTATTCAGGTCGTTAAGCGATGCGCACGAGACGATAATTTTTCCTTTTCCCCCGCGGTATTTTATTTCAACTTTTGTGCCTAAAATCCGCTGGAGTTCTTCTTCAACCGCAATAATGTTGCTGTCTTTTTTTGATTTTGATTTTTTTGAATTCTTAGAAATTTTTTCAACATCCCTGACGGTAAGTTGCTGGTTTATTATCCTTTCTAAAAGCATTCGCTGCTTGAGCGGGCTGTCAATTGATGCGATTGCCCGCGCGTGCCCTTCGGTTATTTTGCCCTCTGAAATTGCATCCTGTATATTTTTAGGAAGAGAAAGCAGCCGGGTTATATTCGCGACCGTTGAGCGGGATTTCCCAAGCGTTTTTGCAAGGTCCTCCTGGGTTAAGTTGAACTCGCCCATCAGCCGTTTGTAACCCTTCGCCTCTTCAATCGGATTCAAGTCGCTGCGTTGTAAATTTTCAATTAAAGATATTACAAAACATTCTTTTTCCGAAAGCGGTTTTATGATTGCGGGAATTTCGGAAAGGCCCGCCAGCATCGATGCCCGCCATCTCCTTTCCCCCATAACGAGTTCGTAAGTGCCGTTTTCGTTTGACGGCCGTACTGTTATCGGTTGCGCAAGCCCGTGTTCCAAAATTGAATCGGCGAGGGTCTTTAACTTTGTTTCGTCAAATTTTTCTCTTGACTGATATTTATTGGGCTTGATTTTTTTTACCGGAATTTTTACGGTTACTTCACCGGTGATTGCAGGAGTTAAAAGGGCGTTTCCTATTTCAGGTATAAGCGCTTCCAACCCTTTCCCAAGTGCTTTTCTCATAAATTTCCTCCGTCTTAAAAGTAATACATTTGTAGTGATTTATCGTCTCTAAACAATTCTGCAAGATAGATTTTATTGTCTATAAAGTAAAACATTTGTAGTAATTTTTAATCCACGGGACACTCGCCGCTTTTTCCCTATTCTAAATGTTATTATTCCTAATTCTCGTAATTTTTTCAAATGTGAAGTTACGGTCCGCGTGGACAGTCCGAGATATTTCGCAATCTCTCTTACAGTCGGCGGGATTTTGC
>PEVQ01000184.1:4770-5191 GCA_002780205.1 Elusimicrobia bacterium CG06_land_8_20_14_3_00_38_11 | reverse complement strand
TAGCAACACTAATTATAGTCATCCAGCTCGCTAATATTTTTTCATCCATATCACTAACTTCTGTTTGCTAAATGTTTTTATAACTTCCTCCAATCAAAATCAGTGATCATCCTCAAGTATTCCCGATCTAGAATCATACATAATTCTTTCACTAATTAAGTTAAAAAGGATATTATCTATATGCATTTCGGAATAGTCTTTTGCTGGAATTTGTAATTTCCCCCATATAAAAAAGCTATGATGATATAAATATCTGCATACCCTACAAATATCTTTACAGTCTACGATATACCTTTCCCAACCACCAACAAATGTGTCTTTGAATTGTTCATCTTTATATATAAGAACTCTCAGAAATATTTCGTCATATGCACTGAACATAAGTTTTCTATTTACCTTTGTAGGTATTACCAATTTATAT
>PEVQ01000184.1:0-4711 GCA_002780205.1 Elusimicrobia bacterium CG06_land_8_20_14_3_00_38_11 | reverse complement strand
CTTTCTTGAATATACCGGTTCCATTCTTTCTTTTATATTAAACAAATTATATAATTCCATATATCTGGATATTGCAACTTCATCTCTCGCTTTATCAGCAGCCCAATCAAGTGGTACTCCACTTTTTCTCAACTCATAAATTTTTTGTTTAATTTTTTTAATTGAATACCCACACCGAGATAATTCTTTTATGTATTTTATCAGTTCCATGTCAGTTTCTGTATACAATCGTTGTCCACCTTTGGTTCTGATTGGTGATAATAAACCCTCGCTATCCCAGTATCGTATCGCACTCGCAGTAATATCAGGATACCTGTCAGAAATTATATCCACAACATCGCCAATTTTGTTATATTCCTTCGTTTTCAAAATCTCTTTAAGTGTATATGGTCCGCTCATTATCTTTACCTCTAAAAAGTTAATGCATAAACTTTGATTACTTTAATTTTACAAAATATGTAAAAACTTGTCAAGTAAAAAATATGAAACTCGGAAAATAGTTGACAAAAACATTTTTATTTGTTAAAATATACATAGAAATTTTCGGTAATCCATCTCTATTAAAGGTTAAAACAAAATGTCCTTCCTCATTAAACGAAACAAAAAATATCACTTATGCTGGTATCAAGGTAAAAAGACTTGTCCTGTTTGTAATGGTAAAAAGGTAATCGCTGGTAAAGTATGTAAACGGTGTCGTGGGTCCGGTGAAATTGCACTCCTACATAAAAAATCCATTTCACCCGACCGTCAAACAGCGTTGGAGTATAAAACCGAGGTTGATAGAAAGTTTTTCAGACGAGAACTGGGACTTACAGATACCAAAAAAACTTGGGCTTCGTTTGTTGAGGAATACCTCGCTTATAGCAAAGCAAATAAAAGACCAAAAACTCATTTAATTGATAAGGGAGCATTAGAAAATTTTTCAAATGTAATTAAGCCTAATCTTTTAAGAAATATAACTCCGTATCATATTGAACAATGGAAACAAGAGCGACTAAAAAAAGTTAATCCGACCACTCTTAAATTTGACCTCTGCCAATTAAAAGCCGCTTTTTCAAAAGCAGTTGAATGGGGTTATTTAGAAAAAAACTCTGCTAAAAATGTTAAATTGATAAAAATACCACAAAAGGCACCGAGATTTTTAAGTAAAGAGGAAATTAAAAAATTGCTTTTAGTCGCGTCGGGTCAAATGAAAAATATAATACAAACATTTTTATACACTGGATTCCGCCTTGGTGAATTGATAAATTTACGCTGGCAGGACATTGATTTCAAAAGGCGAGAAATTCTTATACAAGCCCATGATGATTTCCAACCAAAGGATTACGAATTGCGGGTTATATCATTACACAATGTTTTACTAAAAGAACTCTATCCGATTAGAAAAACGGAGGGATATGTTTTTAAGAATTCTGTTGATGGTAAATTAGATGCATCCAAATTAAGAAAAGAATTTCTACGGATACTAAAAGCAGCCAAAGTGAATCGCTGCACAATACACGACTTGCGGCATACATTTGCCAGCCATCTTGTTATGTCAGGAGTTGATTTAAGAACTGTAAAAGAAGTTTTAGGGCATTCCAGTATCACAACCACAATGATTTACTCCCATCTTTCAAAATCACACGTTAAAAAAGCCATAGACAAACTTTCCTATAACTTGTAATACCAAAATACTACCAAATTCGGTTTTTTATCGTCTAATGGCTTTACGGTTAACAGCCGGATGCTCCACCGTTGAGCTACGCCTGAATTAAATCTTTACAACGGGAAAAAATTATACTAAATTTCTTTTCTTCCGTCAAGTGCGTTTATCAGGGTTATTTCATCGGAATACTCTATGCTCCCTCCCGACGGGATACCTTTTGCAAGACGGGTAATTTTTATATTGTGCGGTTTTACGAGTTGCGAAATATACATCGCCGTAGCATCCCCTTCAACTGTCGGATTGGTAGCGATGAGAATTTCTTCTACCGCATCCAGTCGTTTCATGAGAAGTTTCAGCGTTAAATTGTCTTGATGAACGCCGTCTAACGGAGAAAGAACTCCCGACAGAACATGATAAAGCCCCTTGTATCTTCCCGTTTTTTCTATTACCTGTAAGTCGGTATAATTTTCAACGACGCATATTTTTTTTCTGTCCCTGTTTTCATCGGAACAAATTTCGCACGGACTTTTCTCGCACAAAGACGCGCAGATGGAACAGGTTTTTATACTTTTTTTTGTATTGATTATTGACGATGCTAAATTTTCGGCATCATTTTGTGGACTCCTTATTATGAAAAAAGCAAATCTTTCCGCCTGTTTTTGTCCGACACCAGGAAGTTTCTTGAACGCATCAATAAGAGAGACGAGCGGCTTAATCATTTATTAAAGTTTGTAGTTCTGTAATTTAGCCACAGAATTTCACAGAATTTCACGGAAATGTCTTTTTCTGTGTTCATCTGTGTCCATCTGTGGCTGTTTTTATTTTTCTTCCACGACATTACCGCCGAATAAATCAATAATGTTTTTAACCGCTGATGTTTTCGGCCCGGACACTGCGTCAGATTTTTTATTTTTTCCGACGGCCGATAATGCCGGCATATCGGTAATAATAGGTATTCCCGTTTCTTCTATTTCATTGCCAACAACTGTTTCTGCCGGTACAATATCATCTTCTGTTTCTTCAATTTCCGGATTATTTACCGCAGATGCAACTTTTGCGGTAAAGGAAAACTTACCGCCCAATTTTTTTTCCATAAACGGAAGCCATTCGCCTTTGTTTGATAAAACCGTCTCCATTTTATATGAATCGCCGAATTCAACGACAAAAGTTCCGTCATTAGAAATCTCCGATATTTTTGCATCCGAAAAACAGGCGAGAACGCGGGGCCTGATTTTTCCGTCTTTTGAAATTTCATTCCACGCCGAACGAACTTTTCCAAGAGAAATTTTTACCGCTTCTGATTTCGGATTTCTGATTTCGGAAACTGTTAAATGTTTTTCACTACTGTTTTTTTCTGTGATTTCAGATTCTTCCCGCTCGTTTAGTGAAGACGATTCAAGATTTTCAAGACGGCTGAGCAACTCATCCAAACCGACATATTTCTGGGTAATTTTAACACAGAAAATCTCTAAGATAACAAACGGCTGCTCGGAATGTTTCATCTGTTCAATGCAGTCGGAAAGTATTTGCACCAAACGGAATAAAACATCAATGGATAAATTTTGAGAATACAACTTCAGTTTTTCTATATCGGAGATGGTTCGCACCAACTCAGGAGAAATTTTGTAAAGCATTATGCATCTTATATACTCCTGCAAATCGCCGGCGATGTTGAGAGGGTCATATCCGAGAACCACAGTTTTATCTACAATCTGCAAAAGTTTTTTCGCATCATTTTTTTCTATACACTCAAACATTTCCGAAAGCAGGTCCTCTTTTACGCAACCTAATATAGAGATAACATCCTGCGAAGTTATAGTCGTGCCGCAAAAAGAGATAACCTGGTCAAAAACGCTTAACGCATCTCTCAGTGCACCGCCGGAAGATCTGGCGATTACGGCAACGGCGTGAGTATCTATTTTAATGTTCTCTTTGTCAGCAATTTTTTCTATCTGTTCACTTATTTCTTTTATTGATAAAGGACGGAAAGAAAACCTTTGGCATCTGGAAAGTATCGTCGAAGGAATCTTTTGGGTCGATGTGGTAGCAAATATGAAAATCGCATGGGCAGGCGGTTCTTCAAGCGTTTTCAGAAGTGCATTCCATGCCGGCTCCGTTATCTGATGCGCTTCGTCAATAATGTATATTTTATATTTTGATGACGAAGGGGCATACTTTATGTTTTCCCTCAACTCTCTTATCTGGTCTATTCCCCTATTTGATGCGGCATCTATCTCCATCACATCAATGGAATTGCCGCCGGTTATTTCACGGCAGGAATCACATTTATTACAGGGCTCTTCTTTTGGTCCTTTTTCACAGTTTAGTGCTTTCGCAAAAATTCTGGCTGTAGTAGTTTTCCCGACCCCGCGCTGACCGGAAAAAATATAGCCGTGCGCGATGCGGTTTTCTTTTATCGCATTTTTTAGGACACGGGTTATGTGCTCCTGCCCGACGATATCGTCAAATTTCTGCGGCCGATATTTCCTTGCTAAAATGATATAGGACATAATAAAATCAATTAAAAATGTAAAAACTTGTCCCGCTTTAGCGGGATTTAAAATGTAAAATTAAGGTGTTATCCATAATTTTTAATTTTTAATTCTCAATTTTTAATTACCTTTTTGGAGGTGAAGGGGGTCGAACCCTCGGCCTCATCGTTGCGAACGATGCGCTCTCCCAACTGAGCTACACCCCCAAAATCGTTCGGGAACAAATATTCCCACGGGGACTCCCTGCGGTCGCTTTGAGACGCTCGTCTGCCACTCGCTCTGCAATTTGCCCCTAAAGGGACTTCCGTTGGTCGCTCCTGGAACGAAAAGGTCGCAAACCTGCCTGGCGGTAGACAGGTTAATGCTCTGCAGACGCTTTGCTAATTTTTCCCTCACTCAAAATTACAAAATGATTGCTTGTTTAAATTCAGTTTAATAAATCTTTTTTGATTTGTCAAGCACACCGACGGTAAAGATTATCCGGCGTTATCTTCAACAAATTTTTTGATATCCTCTATGTGCTGCAGTATCAACTTCGCCTTTGCTATACCGAAAGAAAACGGATATTTGT
>PEVQ01000222.1:5880-9865 GCA_002780205.1 Elusimicrobia bacterium CG06_land_8_20_14_3_00_38_11 | reverse complement strand
CTTTGGAGCAACTGAAAGATGAAAAAATTCCTTATAAAATTGTAATCGGCATAACCCCGATTTTGGCGGAGCAATTAGCCGATGATTATTTCAAAAATAGGTTTGAGGAGTTTGTATCGGATAAAATCCGCCGCGCCGATTTTGACATGGGAAAATTTACAAACCGACATCAGAACGATTACAGGCATCTCGCCGAACTTTACAAAAATAATTTTGAAAAAACACTGGTTCATTTCAGAAATAGATATAACAGGAATATAATTGCGGCTTTCAGAAAACTTCAGGACGAGGGTTATGTTGAAATCATAACATCCGCCGCCACTCACGGCTATCTGCCGCTTTTGTCAAGGGATTCTTCAATTTACGCTCAGTTAAAAATCGGAATTGATATTTATGAAAAACATTTCGGAAGAAAACCGAAGGGTATGTGGCTTCCTGAGTGCGCGTATCGTCCGGAAAAATTCGTTCAAATAACCAAAAACGAGTCGTATCGCCGTCCGCCCATTGATGAATTTCTCGCAGCGGAAGGCGTGGAGTATTTTATAGTTGACGGACATGCTATTGTCGGAGGAGAGGCATTCGCGGGATGGAGTAGAAACGCCGGCTACGGCGGTATTGAGTCGCCGGTTGCCGATTATTCCCAAAAAGCAGAAAGGACTACGATGTTTCCGTATCTCACAAAATCCGGCGTTGCCGCATTCGGAAGAAATTTTGAGACGGGTCTGCAGGTCTGGTCGGGTGAACACGGCTATCCCGCCGACGGTAATTACAGGGAGTTTCACAAAAAGGACTGCGATTCCGGTCTTCAATACTGGAAAATAACTTCAACTCACATTGACCTCGGTCTTAAAGAGATTTATGAGCCGAAAAATATATCCGCCCGGATAAACGAGAATGCAGACCATTTTAACTGGCTGGTTGAAAACACACTTTCCGTTTTTAGTAAAAATTCCGGCAACGAAGGAATTGTTGTTGCGCCATATGACACGGAACTTTTCGGGCACTGGTGGTTTGAGGGAATTGAGTGGCTCAGACAGGTTTTGCTCAAAATTTCCAAAAATCCGAATATCCGACTTATAACGCTTTCGAAATATCTTAAGAATCATCCGCCTCACTATGTTGCGGAAATTCCCGAGTCATCGTGGGGCGACAGCGGCGGACATTATGTGTGGCTCAACCCTCAAACCGACTGGCTTTGGGGTTATATTCACGATGCCGAAGTTCAAATGGAGGATATCGCCGGAATTTTCAGTCGCAAAGAAATTCTTCCGGATTCCGACGAAGTCCGTGCGTTGAAACAGGCGGCGAGAGAACTACTTTTGCTGCAGTCATCCGACTGGCCATTTCTTATCACCACGGGACAGGCAAAAGAATATGCGACGGAAAGATTTCTTCTTCACTACAACAGATTCTGCCGTATTGTTCTGGCATTGAAGGATAATACCGTCTCAAACAGGGAATTTCTTGAATTTCTTAATGCGACTGAAGAGATTGACGGTGCTTTTGTAGATATTGATTTCAGAAAATTTGCCCGGCGCGAGCCGGAAAAAAAACGCGAATAAAATGAATTTGTAAAATGAGGGACTTCAGTCCCTCGTCAATGGAACAAATTCACACAAAAATGGTAGCCCACACTTCAGTGTGGGTGAGCGAAGTGAAAGGAGCAAAGAATGAAAAAAATTTATTTTATTTTCGGCGTGCACAACCACCAGCCGGTCGGTAATTTTGATAATGTTTTTGAGCGGGCGACAAAACAGGCGTACGAGCCGTTTTTAGATGTAATTGAAAAACATCCGAATATAAAAATTGTTTTTCACTATACGGGCCCTCTGATTGACTGGTTTGAAAAAAACAGGCCCGAAATTCTTGACCGTCTTAAAATACTGGTTGAAAAAGGGCAGGCGGAAATCTTAACCGGCGGATATTACGAACCTATACTATCCGCAATTCCCGATGCCGATAAATCCGGTCAGATAAAAAAACTTTCCGATTATATAAAAGAGAAATTTTCACATACACCAAAAGGATTATGGTTGGCGGAGCGGGTTTGGGAACCCTCGCTTGCTAAAATACTAAATGAAGCGGGTGTTGAATATATCGTTTTGGACGATTCACATTTTCTTGCCGGCGGGATTGAGGAAAAAAAACTCCGCGGGTATTTCATCACGGAAGAGCAGGGCGCCGCACTTAAAATTTTTCCCATCAGCCAGTATTTAAGATACAGTATGCCGTTTGCAATTCCGGAAGAGGCCATAAAATATCTTAAAAATGAATCATCGGATGACCCGTCGCAGTTGCTTGTTATGGCTGACGATGGCGAGAAATTCGGCGTTTGGCCCGATACCTACAAAACATGCTATGAGGAAAAATGGCTGGAAAAGTTTTTGACGCTTTTGGAGGAAAATTCCGACTGGCTCAACACGACTACATTTTCCGAGTATGCAGAAAAATTTCCGGCAGTAGACAGGATTTATCTTCCTACTGCTTCATATTCTGAAATGAGCGAATGGACGCTTTCCGCCAAGTCGCAAATTGAATTTGAAGAAATCGTCGCGCATGCCGACAGTAACCTGAAAAGATTTTTGAAAGGCGGTTTTTGGCGCAATTTTCTGACGAAATACTCCGAATCAAACCAGATGCACAAGAAGATGCTTTACATCAGTGAAAAAATTCAGTCCGGAGTCCGGAATCCGAAGTCCGAAGTTAAAAAAATAAAGACATTGGACATTGGACATCGGACATCGGACATATCAATTGCTCAATCGCTTAATCACCTATATCAGGGTCAATGCAACTGCGCATACTGGCACGGAATATTCGGCGGGCTTTATCTTCCGCATTTGAGACATGCAATTTATAAAAATTTGATAGAAGCGGAAAATCTTATCAAATCGTCTACCGTCTACCGTCTACCGTCTACCGAAGTTCTTGATTTTGACAAAGACGGTCAGGACGAAATAATTTTTATGAATAAAATTTTTAACATTTATGCAAAACCGTCTTACGGCGGTGCGCTCACGGAGATTGATTTCAAACCGACATCATATAATCTGACCGATGTTTTAACCAGAAGGTTTGAGTCATATCATAAAAAAGTTGATATCGCGGTTATTAAAAGCGAAAATAAAAAACCTGAGGCCATTCACGGCGTATATTATACGAAAGAACTTGAACTTCAAAAATACCTGAAATACGACTGGTACAACAGGTATTCCCTTATTGACCATTTTTTTCATCCGACGACAACGCTTGAAAAATTCAGCGACTCTGAATACGGGGAACTCGGAGATTTTGTCAACCAACCGTATAAAATGAATCTGCGGAATGGCAGGTTTCAACCTGCCGTCAATGAAGCAAATTCACACAATAATGTAGCCCACCCTTCAGGGTGGGTGAGCCCCGCATCGCAGTGCGGGATAAACTCCGCGAATAGGAAGTCAAAAGTAGTGTTAAAAAGAGACGGGCACATATGGACGGAAAAGGGCGCTCTGCCGGTTCAGGTTGTAAAATCAATAAGTTCATCTAAATCGGACATAATAGTCGGATACAAGATTACAAACAATTCCTCAAAAGAGTTAGAGATATGGTTCGGAAGCGAATTCAATTTTGCATTTTCTAATCCTTATGACCAGAATTGCTTTTATAAAATGGAGGATAGATGTGAAAAATTTAATACGAAAACCTGTTTTGAAAAAACGAGTTTGTTGAAAATATCTGATAAAAATCTTGGACTCAATCTTAATTTTACCAGTTCAGATTTATTTGATTTTTGGGTGTTTCCTATCTGGACAATTTCTTTGTCCGAGGGCGGTTTTGAAAAAACATATCAGGGCTCGTCGGTTACGCCCAATAAAAAGTTTTTCTTAAAGCCAAAAGAAATGTTTTCATTTGAAATAAAAATTTCTGTGAATAAAATATAAATAATAGCCACCGAGTCACAGAGGACACAGAGTGAAAAATAGAATTTATGAATTATGAATTACTA
>PEVQ01000222.1:5019-5852 GCA_002780205.1 Elusimicrobia bacterium CG06_land_8_20_14_3_00_38_11 | reverse complement strand
GGTCTATAGATGCTGAATCAAGTTCAGCATGACACCATCTTCCATGTAAAGTATATTCCGCTCTTGTTAGTAAGAATTAAAATTCTCTATGCTCTCCGTGTCTCTGTGGCAAATGTCTTTGATTCTGTGATAAGGTTTTCCAATGATTGCGGAATTTGAACTGATTAAAATTGCTTTTGTAGGCGGACTGATTTCGCTTGATGCCACCGTTTTCGGTCAGTTTATGATTTCAAGACCGATAGTTGCGGGACCCGTCATTGGATGGTTGTGCGGCGATGTTAAAACCGGATTGCTCATTGGTGCTTTGATTGAACTTTTGTGGGTTGGAGTTGTGCCTGTGGGTGTAGGAGTGCCTCCGGATTCGGCAATTGTCTGTATAGTAGCAACCGCACTTGCGGCGAATAAGGCGCCGGCCGCCGTGGCCATCGCAATAATATTTTCAGTGCCGTTAGGTATTCTTTCCAAGCGGTTGGATATTGCCCACAGAAAATGGAACAGGATTTTCCTGCCGGTTATTGAAAACGGAATTAAAAGCGGCAGGTATTACATATTGACTTTTGTTATATGGCTTGGAGTTTTTCTGTCATTTATAAAAAGTTTTTTGTTTTTACTTGTTTGTATTTTTTTATTTAATGCAATACTGGTTTATATTTTGCCGTTTGTAATTTCTTCGCCGGCGGTTGTTAGAGGTTTGCAGGTTTTTATGTTTGCTCTTCCCGTTTTGGGGTTGGCATCGTTTTTGGCAAGTTTCACGAAGTAAAAAATACGGAACAGAAGCGGAACAAGACACCCCGATAGAGACATCGGGGTAAACTCCACAGGCACAGAATAGT
>PEVQ01000222.1:0-4976 GCA_002780205.1 Elusimicrobia bacterium CG06_land_8_20_14_3_00_38_11 | reverse complement strand
GGTCTATAGATGCTGAATCAAGTTCAGCATGACACCATCTTCCATGTAAAGTATATTCCGCTCTTGTTAGTATATGAAAAATTGCAATATAATAAGAACTTTTTTTCGTTCCTTTCTTTTGCAGGCGGTCTGGAATTTTGAAAGAATGCAAAATGTCGGTTTTTTGTATTCAATCATTCCGTGTCTGAAAGAAATTTACGGGACCGACGAAAATCGTCTGAAAAATGCGGCAATTAGGCATTTTGACTTTTTCAATACTCATCCGTATATTGCGAACACGATTATCGCGCTTACGCTTGTTTTAGAAGACGAGAAAACTGTTAACGAAGAAACTAAATCGCAGCAAATAAAATCGTTGAAACTTCATCTCGGCGGACCGCTTGCCGCTATCGGCGATACATTTTTCTGGTCCCGGTTAAGGCCGTTGTGCGGCCTGCTCGCGGCGGGCTATGTATTTTTACAGTATGAGACCCTGAATCAAGTTCAGTGTGACACTTCGTGTCATTTTTTAGTTCCGCTGGCATTTATTTTTTTGTATAATACGCCTCATATATTTTTCCGTTTTTTCGGTTTCTGGCTCGGGTTAAAATATAAAACGGATGTCGTAAAAATTATTACGAATGTTAGATTGCAGAAAATCTCAGAAATTATTCGGATTGTAGGAATTTTTATTTGTATTTTTGTCCTGGTTGCGTATATTATTACATCGGAAAAATATCGGGTTGCCGGCGCCCTGGTGTTTCTTACTTCTTTTATTCTGATAAAAAAGAATGTTTCCGTTATTTCAATTTTTTGGGGATTGATTGTCGGATGCGTCGGAATAGGATTTTTAATGTGATATGATTAGAAAAACTGTGAAAATTAAAAATAAATTGGGTTTGCATGCGCGGCCTGCATCACTTTTTGTTCAAACCACTTCCAAATTTAAGTCAGAAATAAAAGTGTTGAAAGACGAGCAGGAAGTGGACGGTAAGTCAATAATGGGTCTGATGATGCTGGCTGCCGGTAACGGGACTGAATTGCAAATTTTAATCGACGGAATTGACGAGAACGAACTGATAACCGCAATAGAAAATCTCATAGAAAGAAAATTTGACGAAGAATAAAAGGAGGCAGTGAAAAAAAAGTGGATAAGTGGTTAGTGGTTAGGTTTTACTTAATCACTTAATCACTTAATCACTTAATCACTGGTTTTATTATGTTATTCAAAGGTATTTCCGCATCGTCTGGTATCGCTATCGGCAAGGCGTTTGTTATTGAAAGCGAAGAATTTTGTCCGGTAAAAAAAATTATTGCTAAAGATGAGGTAAAAAAAGAAGTTGAGAAATTCCGCAAGGCGATTTCCGATACAAAATCGGAACTTGAAAAAATAAAAACAGCTGCATCTAAACACCTCGGCAAAAAGCACATAAAACTTTTTGACGCCTATCTTTTTATCGCCGATGACCCCGTCTTAAAAAGCGAGGTGGTCTCAAAAATCACAAAAGAACTGATAAATGCCGAATATGCTTTATATGAAGTAATAGAAGCCAATGCCAAGGTTTTTGAAAAAATAAAAGACCAGTATTTCAGGGAACGCGGGAATGATATTTATGATGTCGGAAAAAAAATTATGAAGCACCTGACCGGAATGCATAAAAAAACGCTTGCCGATGTAGAAGAGGACTCAATTGTTTTTGCCGATAATCTTACTCCCACGGATACCCTCGCGATGAAAAATGAAAATGTAATAGGTTTTGCAACTAATCAAGGAGGCAAAACTTCCCACACAGCCATTATGGCGCAGGCGATGGAAATCCCAGCAGTTGTAGGAATGAAAAATATAACCTCCAATGTAAATCACAACGACATCACTATTATAGACGGTAATGAAGGGGTTGTTATAGTAAAGCCGGATCCGGATACGCTTGAAAATTACCGCCGCCGCATCAAAAATTATAAGAATGAAGTAAAAGAACTTTCTCAATTTGTAAATGTTCCCGCGGTTACTTCCGACGGTAAAAAAATAATAGTAGCGGCAAACATAGAGATACCGGATGAAGTTCGTTCCGTAATATCAAGCGGTGCGGAAGGCATCGGGCTTTTCAGAACGGAGTATTTATTTATTA
This sequence comes from Elusimicrobia bacterium CG06_land_8_20_14_3_00_38_11, assembly GCA_002780205.1. GTDB lineage: Bacteria > Elusimicrobiota > UBA8919 > UBA8919 > UBA8919 > UBA8919. The sequence continues at coordinate 2,868 of PEVQ01000222.1, read as the reverse complement.
ATAGACCTGAATTTCCGTCCGAACAAGAGCAGTTTGAATCATACCAAACGGTTGTTGAAAAGGTCTTTCCTAATCCCGTAATTATCAGAACCATTGATTTGGGCGGCGACAAACTGCTGCCGTATTTCAATATTAACGTGGAAAGAAATCCGTTTATGGGTCTTCGCGCTATAAGATTTTGTCTTAAATATCCGGAGATATTCAAAATACAGTTGCGGGCGATTTTGCGTGCTTCCGTTTTCGGGAATGTGAAAATGATGTATCCTATGATTTCAGGCGTTGACGAACTTCGCGCCGCAAATGTGATATTGGATGAAGTAAAACGGGAATTAAAAAGCAAGTCGGTGCAGTTTGACGAAAAGATGGAAGTAGGCGTTATGATTGAAATACCGTCGGCGGCGCTCACGGTGGATTTACTTAGCAAGGAGGCGGATTTCCTTTCCATCGGAACGAACGATTTGATACAATACACCCTTGCAGTTGACAGGGTCAACGAATATGTCACGCATCTTTATGACCCGCTCCATCTTTCGGTTATCCGTCTTCTTAAAAATATAGTTGACGCGGGCCGCAAAGAAGGCAAGTGGGTTTCAATGTGCGGCGAGATGGCCGGCGACCCGTCATACACGGAAATACTTTTAGGTCTCGGGCTTGAACATTTAAGCATGGGCGCGGCCTCCGTCTTAAAAGTGAAAAAAAATATAACAAAAACCAATCTCTCGGCAGCGAAGAAAATCACGGATGAAATTCTTAACGAAGCCAACCGCGACATTCTCATCCAAAAAGTTAATCAGAGAAAAGGACATTGAAAGAGGCAGTAAAAAAAGTGGATAAGTGGTTAGTGGTTAGTGGTTAGGTTTCACTTAATCACTTAATCGCTTAATCACCGGTTTTATCATGAACATTCGCAATTTTTCTATCATAGCGCACATTGACCACGGAAAATCCACTCTGGCCGACCGTCTTCTGGAGTTGACATCCGCAATTTCCACCTTGCACCACGGACAGGTTTTGGATGCGATGGATTTGGAAAGAGAGCGCGGAATTACGATTAAGGCGAAAGCGGTCCGTCTGACTTATGCGAGTTCCGACGGTGAAACATATCAGTTGAATCTGATAGATACACCGGGTCATGTTGATTTCACCTACGAGGTTTCCCGCGCGCTTGCCGCCTGCGAGGGCTGTCTTCTTTTAGTAGATGCTTCACAGGGCGTTGAGGCGCAGACACTTTCCAATTTTGAACTTGCCAGACAGCACAACCTGAAAATTATTCCGGTCATCAATAAAATTGACTTAAAGCAGGCGGATGTTCCGAAGACCGTCCAGCAGATAGAAAAACTGAAAATTCCGGAAACGCCGATTCTTATTTCCGCGAAACAAAACATCGGCACGAAAGAAATTGTGAACGCTATAATTAAAAAAATTCCCGCGCCCGTCGGCGATATCAAAAAGCCGCTCAAAGCGCTGGTGTTTGATTCGCATTACGATTCATTCCGCGGGGTTATAATTTACATCCGCATTTTTGACGGTGAAATTTCAACCGGAAATAAAGTGCTTTTTTTATCAAATCTGGAGAAATTTGATGTTGAAGAAGTCGGCTTTTTTCAGATTCAAAATCCTTCCGCTCCCGCCGGCCGTTCAAAAACGGACAAACTTTCCGTCGGAGAAGTCGGTTATGTGATTTTGGGAATCAGGGATATTCATAAAATAAAAATCGGAGATACCATTACGGGTGCGGAAAATCCGACGGCGGCACCCCATCCGGGCTATCGTGAATTAAAACCGTTCGTGTTTTGCGGGTTGTATCCGGTTCAGCCGGGCGATTACGCCAATCTTTCTAAAGCGATGGGAAAACTTCATCTGGAGGACTCGTCTTTTTTTTATCAGCCGGAAACATCCGTCGCACTCGGTTTCGGATATAGATGCGGATTTTTGGGACTTCTCCATATGGACATTGTCAAGGAGCGTTTGCAGAGAGAGTTTGACCTTAATCTCATCATAACGGCGCCGAATGTTAAATATAGAATCAAATATGTAAAGGGTAGAGCACCCTTAAGGGTGCTCTACAATGAAACCGGCGGAGATTCTTCTATAATTGAGATAGATAATCCGTCAAAATTTCCCGAAAGGCAATTTATAGAAAAAATTTACGAGCCGTATATTCTTGCGACGATAGTGCTGCCGTCTCAATTCGTGGGAAATGTAATGGCTCTTTGCGAGGGGAAAAGAGGCGATTTTCTTGATATGACATACATCACCGAGGACAAAGTGAAACTTATTTATGAGATGCCGTTGGCGGATGCGATTGTGGATTTTTACGATAATCTGAAATCCGTTTCATCCGGCTATGCCTCGCTTGATTACGAATTTTCCGACTATAAAGAATCGGAATTGGTGAAGATGGACATTCTTGTCAACAACGAGCCGGTAGACGCCCTTTCCTTCGTTATTCATAAAAGCAACGCCGAATTTTACGGAAGAAAAATAGTGGAAAAATTGAGAGGACTTATTCCCCGTCAGCAGTTTGAGGTTCCCATACAGGCGTCCGTTTCCGGGAAAATCATCGCCCGCGAAAATGTCCGCGCGTTAAGAAAAGATGTCATAGCAAAGTGTTACGGCGGCGACATCTCCCGCAAAAGAAAACTTCTTGAAAAGCAGAAAGAAGGCAAGAAAAAAATGAAGCAGTTCGGAAATGTCTCAATCCCGCAGGAGGCGTTTTTAGCCGTGCTGCAACTTGACACCAAGTGATTTTTAAAAAATAACTGAAAGCATAAATAAAAGGAAAATGTGAGGCAACCCAATTTTTCACCAATTTTTCCCATTTTCCGGGAGTTTATTATGGGAACAAGAAATAGAACTTTACTTGAA
>PEVQ01000085.1 GCA_002780205.1 Elusimicrobia bacterium CG06_land_8_20_14_3_00_38_11 | reverse complement strand
ATTTTAACAAAATCCGACTGTAATTCTATGAGAATTGATTTTCTGCCTAATTCCTTCGCCACCTTACCGGTTGTGCCGGAACCGGCAAAAGGGTCTAATACAATACCTTCGGGAGGACAGCAAGATTTTATAGCCATCCTCGGTATTTCTTCAGGGAAAACGGCAAAATGCTCATAGCCGGTTTTGGCGGTATTTATTCTCCATAAATCACCGGGATTTTTTCCGTTAGGATGATTTTGAACGACCTGCAATACCAGATGCGTCTCAGTCATTTCCTTATCATACTGAGCGTCAAAATTTAATATCTTTTTTAATTTCATCCAGTCATCAGGTAAAGGGAGCGAACCGCCTGCATCTTTCCTGAACCAGTGCCCGGCAGTATGTTTGTATCTGAGAATCTTATCAATTTCCTGAACACCGATTTTTCTTTTTTCGCGCCAATATCTCAAATAATCGCAGATTATATTCAAGGGTAATTCTTTTTTCCTTTTAAGCGTATATTTTTCACTTGAAACAGACATCCTTGCACCAGGAGAAGCACCTATATTTTTTTCATTACCGCGGAATTTCCCGTTATACGCATCCCCTTTCGGTTTTTGAATTTCACCTTGTGTTTTATGCGGAATTCTTATTGCGTCAATATCAAAACGGACTTTTTTTTCCCAATCATTTTTTGTGAAAAGGAAAACCGACTCATATGTATTTGAAAATCTTGTTTTTACCGGTGAGGGCATATGGTCGGGTTTATACCATATAATCTGATTTCTTAAAAGCCAGCCGCGGTTTTGCATGCCTATCGCAATTCTTGACGGAATCATCTGCAGATTTTTATCCACATAACTATCGCCGACATTCAAAAAATATGCCCCGTCATCCCGCAATATTCTCAAAATTTCATCGCCGACTTTTATCATTTTCTCAACATATTCCTGCGGCGACTTTTCTTTGCCTATCTGGTTTTCAACTTCATAGTCCCTCAAATTCCAATACGGCGGAGAGGTCACGACAACCGATATACTTTTATCCGGAATGCGATTTAATTGTTCAATGACATCGCCTATCAACAAATTGGAAACTGTATCAACTGGCAAAGAAACAAAATCACTTTCTGTCCGCCGCGACATATCGTTTTCTTTTACTCTTTTAATTAAAACATTGTAAGAATAATTTTGCTGAACTATTTGCACCTTAATACCTCACAAGTTTGATAAAATCATCCGCTTTAAGAGATGCTCCGCCGACAAGGGCGCCGTCTATGTCCGGTTGTCTCATAATTTCAGAAACATTGTCCGGCTTAACGGAGCCGCCGTATAAAATACGAATACTTTCTGCGGCATCATTGCCGTATATTTCTGAATAAAGTTTTCTGATGAATGCGTGGACTTCCTCTGCCTGTTGAGGTGTCGCGGTTTTCCCTGTTCCAATCGCCCAGACGGGTTCATAAGCAATCACTAGAATTTTCGGTTCTTCTCCTGTTAATCCTGTTAATCCTGTCTTGACTTGCCTTTCAATCACTGAAAATGCCTCGTTTTTTTCGCGTTGCTGCAATGTTTCGCCGACACAAACAATCGGTATAAGCCCGTTTTCAAACGCAACTTTCATTTTTTTGTGAACACTTTCGTCCGTCTCGCCGAAGTACTGCCTTCTTTCCGAATGACCTACAATTACATACTCGCAACCGGCATTTTTCAGCATCGTCGGTGAAATCTCGCCCGTATAAGCGCCGGATTTTTCAAAATACATATTTTGCGCGCCTAATTTCATTACGGAGTTTTTAAGAATTTCTTTTACCACGACAAGCGAAGTGAACGGCGGGCATACAAGTACTTCACGGTTATTCGCTTCGCTCACCCCCGACTGAAGTCGGGGGCTACATTTATTCACTTCACTGCCATCCGACAGTTTTTGTTTGATGGCATTTACAAGTTCCACCGATTCTTCAACATTTTTGTTCATTTTCCAATTGCCGGCAATTAAAGAAACTCTTTTTAACATTTTAACTCCTTCTATCTGAAAATACTCTTTTGCGACCGGACCGGCGAAGAAATCCCCTTCCACCGTCGGTAATTTACCGTTTTTGAGCGCATCAAGAATATCCCGATACGTGAAAATTTTCTTTTTGATATTTAGCATTTAAGTTTATTAAAAATACGGGGAAATGTCAAGCCCTGTTAGAAAAAAAAATCAAAAAAAACTATTCCGGGCGCGCGGATGCAAGTTTCTAACAGGACGGGCGAAAACGAAAAAAAACAGATTGTTTCACGGAACAGCGTCAGATAACTGTCCGGGGAAAATTTTCTTCCCACACGCATACTCGGTTCCGGCCGTCCCTTTTCGCCTTGTAAAGAGCATCATCGGCCATTTTTATAAGTTTGTTTTTATCAATTTTTCTTTCGCCATGCCACGAGGCAACGCCGACGCTGATGGTAATTTTAAGTTTTTTGCCTTTTAATTCCAACGGCGTGTTTTCAATATTCTTTCTCAAACGCTCGGCAATAGTTTTTACAATTTCCGGCGTCTGTTCAAATTTCGGATCCGGCACAAGTATCACCACAAATTCCTCGCCGCCGTATCTTGCTAGAATATCCGTTGTGCGCATCGTATTTTTCAGTATTTTTGACAACTGCACAAGAGCAGCATCTCCGACTTGATGACCATAATCATCATTAAAATTTTTGAAATGGTCTATATCAAACATAATCAACGAAAGCGTCTGGTCAAATCTTCTTGCGCGTTCCATCTCTTTTTCAAGACGGTGATGAAAGTATTTGTGTATGTAAAGGTCGGTCAGTCCGTCGGTAATCGCATTCTCATATAATTTTGCATTTTGTATTGCAACCGCCGCCTGATTGGCAAGAATTGAGGCGATTCTTCTGTCATATTCAGAAAATTTTCCGCCGCCGACTTTTTTGTCAAGCGAAACGACGCCCAAAACATGTCCTTTGAAAATTAAAGGCAGGCACAGAAGCGTTTCTTTCGGACGGGATTTAGTCGGGTCCGAAATGAAATCAAGATACAGATATTTTTCCTTGCTGGTGTCGTCAATAAGAACCGATTCGCAGGTAGCGGCAACGACACCGGCGACGCCTTCGGCAAGTTTCGGTCTGACAACCTCATATGCGCGGGCGGAAAGTCCGGAACCTGCTTTTATTTCAAGCGTCTGCGTCTCCTCATTCATCAGCATAATTGAGCCCTTGGAAACATTAACCGATTTCGCAAACGCATCCATTATCTGAGGAAGAAGTTCTCTCATTTCAAGCGTAGCGGTGATATCTTTGGAAATATTTTGGATTAGTTGCATATCGGCATTGAGACGCTCAAGTTCTCCCGTTTTTTTTTGGAAATACCTAACCGAATACCGCAAGAGATGGGCAATTGACATTACTGCAAACAGCAAGATAACAACATTTAGCCAATAAGGAAAATTCATAATTCTGAAACCCGTTTTTTTAATACAGGATGCACAAAATTGGGGGCAATTTCCATCAGAGGTTGTAGTACAAATGCTCTATTGTGTAAATCCTTATGCGGAATTGTAAGTTTTTTATTTTTTATTATTTTTTTACCGAAAAATAAAATGTCAATATCAATTTCACGTGGACCCCAGCGAAAACTTTTGGTTCTTCCGATTTTTTTCTCAATTTTCTTGCAGAGTTCAAGCAGTTCCGACGGCAATAGTTTTGTTTTTAATTTTACGACGGCGTTCAGAAATTTTTTCTGCTTTTTGTAACCGTAAGGTTTTGTCTCACGCAGCGAGGACAACCGCAACACTTTTTGACCGCTTCTTTTTAGAAGTTTTATCGCCCTCAAAATGTTTTTTTTTCTATTCCCTCTATTTGAGCCAAGTCCCAAAAAAACTGTCGTCATCTGTAATTTTTTAAAACATCCGATAAAACGGAAACGGCAGTATCTACATCTTTTTTATTTATATTAAGCGGCGGTAAAAATCTTAATACATTATCCTGTGTACAATTTATGAGAAGCCCTTTTTGCAAACACTTGCCTACAATTTCTTTACCGTTAATTTTAAGTTCGGCGCCGAGCATTAAACCGAGACCCCTGACATTTTTTATTACATCATATTTTTTTTGAAGTTTTCTTAATTCCGACAGAAAATAATTTCCGACTTCTTCAACATTTTTCAGTAATTTTTTATCATTTACAATTTTTAAGACCTCTATGCCGGCGGCGCAGCAAACGGGATTGCCTCCGAAAGTTGAGCCGTGATCGCCGAAACCGAATGTTCCTGCTACCTTTTTTTTTGCAATTGTGGCGGCAACCGGCATACCTCCGCCCAACGACTTCGCAAGCGTTAAAATATCGGGTATTACGCCATAATTTTTATACGCGAAAATTTTCCCGGTTCTTCCTAACCCGCACTGTATTTCATCAAAAATCAAAAGAAGTTTGTTTTCATTACAGAGTTTTCTTAACCCAATTAAAAACTCTTTTTTAGCAGGATAAACCCCGCCTTCACCCTGAATCGGCTCAACTATTACGGCACAGGTTTTTGGGGAAATAAGTTTGTCTACCGAAGATAAATTGTCAAACTCCGCAAACTTAAATCCACTTAAAAGCGGCTCAAAACCCTTGTGAAATTTTTTCTGACCCGTCGCTGAAAGCGTTGCAATCGTTCTTCCGTGAAATGAATTATTAAAAGCAATCATTTCATATTTGCCGGTTTTATTTCCGAATTTTCTTGCAAGTTTTATCGCACACTCGTTCGCCTCGGCGCCGGAATTGGAAAAGAAAACCTTTCCGCCTAAAGATAAATCCGATAGCGTTTGCGCAAGTTCTATCTGCGGAATTGTATAGTAAAGATTTGAGACATGAATGAGTTTCTCGCTTTGCGTTTTAATCGCTTTTACGATTTTAAGATGGCAATGCCCGACGGAAGAAACAGAAATCCCTGAAAAAAAATCCAGATATTTTTTATCTTTACCGTCCCAGAGATATTTCCCGCTTCCCCTGACAAACAGAACAGGATTTCTTTTATATGTTTGAAAAATATACCTTTTATCCGCCTCAAAATAGTTCATAAAATTTTTGTGCCTTTCATATTTGTGTCTAATATATCCACTTCTCCAACTCCTTTTTTTACCGCCTGCACACAACTCATAATTTTCGGGAGCATCCCGCCCGTGATTATTTTTCTATCTATTAACTTTTTTATATTCCCTATTTTTATTATGGGAATTGTTTTTTTATTTTTATCAAGAACGCCCGGAACATCTGTGAAAAATATAAGTCTTTTTGCTTTAACCTGAGCCGCTATACCGCCGGCAACTTCGTCGGCATTAAAATTCAATATTTGTCCGGTTTTATTTTTACCGACGGGAGAAACAACGGCGATTTTGCTTTTTTTAAGCACTTTTCCAATTTCCAAAAATTTTGCGGATGTGAACTTTCCGACATAACCAAGTTTTTTAACTCTTTCGCCTATAACCGCTTTTTTTATTGCTAATGCGTTTTTTAGTTTTTTGACAACTTTATCCTGAATGTTTTCAAGCACTTTTTCCACGATTTTTATTGATTTACCGTCGGTATAACGCAGCCCGTGAACAAACTTTGTTTCTATTTTTGATTTTTTAAGCGCATTTGTGATTTCTTTCCCGCCGCCGGGAACAACGATAACAGGATTTTTTTTCGCAAATTTTTTTATATTTTTGATTATTTTTTTTTCTACGGATTTAGCGTCCATCAAACTTCCGCCGTATTTAATCACAACAAGATTTTTGCCTTTCATCTGCGTAATCCGTTTTTTATCTGTGTAATCTGTGTTTTATAAAAAGAAAGCCGCATATCGCCGTATTTTTCCTGACGGTAAAGCGAAAGCCCGCCGATTTTTTCGACAAGTATTTCCTTTTTATGATGCTGTCCGATAATCAATCCGTTTTTTGCGAGCAGGATTTCCGATTTTCTAATTATTTCTGCCAGCATTTTCATCTGATACGGAGGACCAATAAAAATTATGTCAAATTTACCTTCTAATAAATCCGGTTGCGCCGCATCCCGCTGAATTATTTCCGCGAAATCCTGCATACCGAATTTTATCAGATTATCTTCAATTACTTCTATGCAATTTCCGTCACTTTCAACAAATACAACTTTTTTTGCGCCGCGGGACAACGCCTCAATTCCGACGGAACCAAAACCGGCAAATAAATCCAAAAAAACGGAACCGCCAAGGACAGGAGTTAAAATATCAAAAAGCGACTTCTTTGCCCGAGATAAAAGCGGCCTTGTCTGAAAACCGGGCAATGTTTCAAGATTTCGCCCTCTAAATTTGCCCGCGATTATTTTGAGCGACATTTGTTTTTATTATATCAAAAAATCGGATTATGTCAAGGTTGGATGGAATTGTAAAATTAATTTTTTTCCCAATTTACCGTTATTTTTTTTCACAATCCAGAAATCTGGTCGGTTATTCCGGATGGTTTTGACCCTTTATCTCCGGCAACGGCTTCTCTAAACCGTTCTGCAATAACTGAATTCGGAACAGCATTTATTATTTCGTAAATCTGTTTTTTATCCAACCCTGCTAAACTTTTTATCGCCTGCTTTTTTGTCATTTTTTCCGTAAGCCCGTACTTTGTTCTTACCGGCGGGGGCAAATCTTTTATGACGGCATAAACTTCTGCATACCGCTTGCGGAATTTTTCATCGGACATTTTCAACAGTTTATTTATCCCATTTTTCTTTAATTTATTTATATCCGCAGCAGCGAGATACGACTTTGACAGCGTCTTGAATGTGAATCCTATCACAGTATCGCCCCAGCCGGATTTTTCTTCGGCAAAAAACAGTTTTTGAAAACACAAAATCAATAAAAAAAACTAAAAAAAATATTTTTGAACATTTGTTCAAAATGGAGGTGAGGGGGGTCGAACCCCTGACCTCCTGCATGCCATGCAGGCGCTCTCCCAACTGAGCTACACCCCCAGTAACGACATTAAAAATGTAAAATGACACTACACTAAAATTACAAATCAAAAATATATGTTTGAAATCACCGCACAACCATCTAACTTAACATTATCTCAGACACCAGATATTCTACAATTTGTTTAATTATTATATCACTAAATTAAAAAAAATCAATGCTAAAATTATGAAATTTTTTGCAAAACCCAACCTTGCAAGTACCTGCCTTCCGGGAAATTAAGCGGACAGGAATGGTCGGGAGAGACACCGATTTTTTCAATTATTTTTATTTCGCAGCCGGATACGGACGCCGTTTGAAAAAGCACTTTTTGGAAATCGTCCTCGGTAATGTAGGAACTGCACGAAAAAGTAAATAATAGTCCTCCGGGTTTAAGTTTTTTCATCGCGAGAGAATTTAATCGTTTGTAACCTTCCATCGCATTTTTTATTTTTGCTCTTTCTTTTACGAACGACGGCGGGTCCAGAATTATCGCTTCAACGGTTTCATTTTCCGTTTTTTCCAGATGGCTGAACGCATCGGCGGTAATTACCGATATTTTTGGGGCAAAATTATTTATTTTTGCGTTTTCTTTTGCGAGTTCGTTTGCCGGCTGCGAAGAATCTATGTGTTCTATTTTTTCCGCACCGGCGCGGGCTGCATACAAATTGAAACTTCCGGTATAGCCGAAATAATTTTGCAGATATCTCACATCCAAAACTTTGCACCAGTGTTCAATCCGTTTTCTTGCCATATCCAAATCCAAAAAATATCCCGTTTTCTGACCGGCGGCTATGTCAATTTTTATTTTGAAACCGTCTTCCTCTATAAAAATATTTTCGGGGAGCGCACCGTGTAAAATTCCCGTCGGCATCTTGTTAAGCCCCTCTTTTTTTCTGACCTCAACATCGCTTTTTTCGTAAATTACTTTTGGATTAAATATTTTTTTGATGATATCAACCCATAAATCGCGGTTTTTATCGGCAAACAATGTCTGCAACTGCACGACAAAAACAAGTCCGTAGCGGTCTATAATAAGTCCGGGGAGGTTATCCGACTCGGCATAAATCACACGGTAATTTTTCTTATTTTCCGGAAGATTTTTTATACCGAGAATGTGTTCTTTGTTTTCGGCGATATTTTTTATATGTTTGCTGAACCAGTTTTCATCAATTTTTTCCGGCGGCTTCCAACTTATTACCCGCAAGCGGATACCACTAATAGGATTATATGCTGCCTGAGCAAAAACATTGCCTGTCTCGTCGGCGACCAAAACAATACTGCCAGGTTCAGCATCAGACGATACATTTTTTACTGCGCCTGAAAATATCCACGGATGCCGGTTTTTTATTATTTTTTGCGAGCGGGCTGCGTTTATCGTAACAATTTTTCTTTCCATAAATAATCTATTCCTTCATAATCGTAATTATTATCCGCCATAATACAAAAGTAGAAAAAATCGCCAGGGACACAAGATATGCCGCAGATTTACCTACTATTCTGATTTTGGTTCCGGTAATAGCGGATTTAGAATTTTCCAGAAGAGTACTTAAATTGTGAACGGCATCAAAAAATTCTTTGCCCGGCTTTTTGCCGGTAAAATTCACTCTTATGTATCTATCATTGAACATTAAAGACGGGTCAGCCAGATTTTTTGTTACGTCAACAAGGCACTCTATAGTTTTTATTGTATTGTATTCGCTAAAAAGCCCCAACGCCGTTTCTCTATCTACTGCCCGGCAATTAACTTTTCTTTCCGATAATTTCAGTTCAATCTTTTTTTCAAAAAAATTTCCCCACTCATCCAATTCTCTAAAAAAAGAAAAACCTGCGCTGTATCTGAATAACAAACCGAGATTTAACGGTTCTTTATAAAAAAAAATAATTTTTCTTATGTATGGGCGGTCAGGACCGTTATAAATTATTTCATACCTTAATTTGCGGTCTCTATACATTCCTTGCATATACGGCGGCATTCCTAATAAACTTGAATAATATTTAGGCCACCATACTTTTACGGGCTTAATTCCGATTTCGTTAAAATAATTATTCAGTCCCTGGGGGAGTTCGTTGTATAAAGACGCCGAGTGCGAAATCATTATAACCAAAAAAATTATCAGAAATAAACCTACTAACAACCAGTCAAAATATTTAATAAAAAAACATTTAACGGTCTGCGGGGATATAAAAAAATAGGAAAACAAAAACAATAAGAAGAACGCCGGCAGTAAGACGGAAATTATATTTTTCAATCTTTCCGGTTTATCGTCAATTATTTCGTTGCTTTCCATATTTTTATTCCCGTTTTTTCAAACTTCAGACGATTCACTAAAAAAAATGGCGGAGAGGGTGGGATTTGAACCCACGATACCTTGCGGTATACACGCTTTCCAGGCGTGCGCACTAAGCCGGGCTATGCGACCTCTCCATCTTACAATCTTTCACAGAGCACCCTTAAGGGTGCTCTACTATAATCTACTATAATCCAATGACTGTTTCTATTGCTTCCGGAATTTTTTCTATCAAATCGGTCGGCAACATTGAAATCTGAGTTTTTTCTCTTGCCGCGAAATCACCGGCAAGACCGTGCAAATAAACCCCGAGACAGGCAGCATCAAGCAAACTGTCCGTCTGCCCGACAAATGCGGCAATCATTCCTGTTAAAACATCTCCGCTACCGCCGGTCGCCATTCCGGGATTGCCTGTCGTGTTAACAAAAACTTCTTTGCCGTCAGTAACAACCGTTTCAAAACCTTTAAGAACGCATATTATTCCGTAATCCGCAGCAAATTTTTTCGCGGTTTTTTCACGGTTTTTCTGAATAACGGAAATACTAATTTTCATCAAACGGCTTAATTCAGCCGGATGGGGAGTAATTACGGCATCCGATTTCATTTTTTTAAGAACCTTGACATTTTTCTGTATGTTATTAAGTCCGTCCGCATCAATAACTATCGGAACTCTGTTCTTCAATAAAAATCTCTCCGTAAAAATTTTTGTGCACAACTCGATTGAAATTCCGCACCCGAACGCTATTGATGTAATTTTTCTTTGGGATGAAAAATCCAAAATTATTTTGGCGGCTGTGGGTGAAATATAACCCTCATCATCGGGCAAATAAACGGTCATAACCTCCGGAGGAAGCCGCTTGGTCACCTGAACATTGAGTGATGAAGGTATCGCTGCAGTTGTAAGCCCGCTTCCGCAACGAAGACATCCGAGAGAACATAAAATTGCAGCACCGGTAAATTGTTTTGAACCGGCAACGACAAGGGTATGCCCGTAATCACCTTTGTGCGAATCGGCAGGACGCACCGGCAGAAGTTTTTTTATTAAAGCGACAGTTAATTTTTTCATAAATTTTTCAATTAGATCAATTGGACTAATTGAATTTTAAACTCTTTATTTCTCAATAACGGCTACTGCAACGGCATAATCTTCGGTGTGCGAAAGCGAGAGCGAAATTTTTTTTTCAAGATTTTTGTATTTTTTTGACAAAACAACTTCCGGTTTGCCGTCTTTAGTATTTTTTACGGAAATATCCCTGTGCCAGATGTCCTTTTTGCCGAGCGCCTTCCAGACCGCCTCTTTTGCCGCAAACCTCACCGCAAAATGCTGCCACTTGTTTTTTTTTGAGTTGCAATATACGATTTCCGTCGGAGTATAAACCTTCTCAAGAAATTTTTTGTTTGTAAGAATTATTTTCTTTATCCGTCGGATTTCAATTATATCAACGCCTGTAAATATCATATTTTTATTATACCACAACTAACGTATTTTGTAAAGTGCGGCGGTGCCGTCAGAATAAATTTTTTCCCAAGCCGATTTTACAGGAATGCTTCTGTTGGAATAAACCAGAACTGCATTCGTATTTTTCGGAAGCACACCCTTTGACGAATTCAAAAATTCAAAACTGTTTTTTATAAAATTAGCAGGGTAAACAGTATCATATCTTCCGTCAAACGAAATTTTTACCTGCGGATAAAGATGAAATATAATGTACTCGCCCCAGTCAAATTCGCAGAAAACATTACCGGAAAAATTTATTTTTTTAAGATACTCTACTGCCCCAACAGGATACGCATACTTATCAACCTCCAGTTTTATTTTTGGCTTAAAATTTACGGCGAGGAACGTTAAAATAACGGCAATTATGAGAACCGCTTTTGAATAAACCCTCGACGGTAAATTCGCAAAATAATTCCCGAGCAGCGGCGCAGAGACGATAGCGAAAATCGGGATATGTCTTATTGATGTGAACGACAAAAAAAGGAATAAAACCGGCAAAATAATTTCGGCAAGGCGGATTTTTTTAATATTTTTTACAGTAAAATATGCGAAAATTGAAATCAAGCCCCAATAACCTGCAAAATCAATATCAAAAAAATGAGGCGGCCGCCAGTCGGTAATATAACTTCTCGTCAACGGATTGAAAAATGCCTTGAAAATGCCGAACCATAACTCAAAACCGTAAGGGTTAAGAAAAGTTATTATAACTGAAACTATAAAAAATAAAAATAGTTTTATTTTTTCAGATGAAAAAATTGCAAATACAAAAAGATAAACGAGACCCGCGATAAATCCGCCGTGAATGTTGGCCCAAAAAATAAAAAGCATCGGAATAAACAATAATTTTTTGATTTTAAGGAGATATATCAAAATTGCAAAAAATAAAAATGTAAAAATCTGCGGTCGGAAATGCCAGAACGGCATAACGGTGAAAAGAACTAAAAGATATGCAATGACAGAACCGGAAAGATTTTCAGTTTTAACGATTTTATAAAGAAAAAAACAGAAAAAAAGTCCGGCAACTAATCGCAGAAAAATCATTCCGGAGTCGGAAAAATTTTTATAAAAAATCCAGAATATGACTTCTGAAAGCCACTCGTGATTGAGCCATTTAAGACCACTTGCAGTATAAGAAAAATTGTCGGTTTTGGGAATACTGTTCGTTTCATAAATGGTCTGCCCGAATTTTATATGTCCCCAATAATCCGGGTCAGCCATTGAAAAGGAAAGAAAAACGGAAACGGAAAAAAGAAATAACCATAGTGCAACCGCGAAATGTTTTTTATCTTTCAATGTGGTCATTTTGTCAACAATAAATGGAACAGTTCTACTTTTTCAAATTTTTTATGTACTCGTCAATTGTGCGGGCGGCACGTTTGCCGGCGCCCATTGCTTCAATTACGGTTGATGCACCGGTTGCGATATCTCCACCGGCAAAAATTCCGGGAATACTGGTCGCACCGGTTTTTTCGTCGGTAATAATATTGCCGTGTTTTCCGACTTGAAGTCCTTGGATTGTTTTAGGAAGGAGCGGATTCGGACTTTGTCCGATTGCCATTACAATCGTATCAACATCAAACTTGAATTCGGAATTTTTTATAGGGACAGGTCTTCTTCTTCCGGAAGAGTCGGGCTCGCCTAACTCCATTTTTATACATTCCATCCCCGTAACATTGTTGTTTTCGTCGCCCATAAATCTTACGGGAGCGGTGAGCAAATGCAACCTTACTCCTTCTTCTTTCGCATTTTCAATTTCTTCCAGACGGGCAGGCATTTCTTTCTCTGTCCGTCGGTAAACAATTTTCACTTCATCCGCACCCAGTCGCAGTGAAACCCTTGCCGAGTCCATTGCAACATTTCCTGCACCGATGACAGCAACCCTTTTTCCGATATCAATCGGCGTATCGTATTCGGGAAATTTGTACGCCTTCATAAGATTTACCCTTGTCAAAAATTCGTTTGCAGAATAAATTCTGTTGAGGTTTTCGCCGGGGATTCCTAAAAATTGAGGCAACCCGGCGCCCGTGCCGACGAAAATCGCTTTGTATCCCTCATCAAAAAGTTCCTGAACCGTTTTTGTTTTCCCAATTAGTACATTTGTACTAATTCGTACCCCGAGCGATTTTATATAATCAATTTCGGTTTTAACAATTTTTTTCGGAAGACGAAATTCGGGGATGCCATACATTAAAACACCGCCGGTTTCGTGGAGAGATTCAAATATAATAACATCATACCCCATTTTTGCTAAATCCGCAGCACAGGTAAGACCCGCAGGGCCAGACCCTACAACCGCTATTTTTATTCCGTTGTCTGACTTCGGACTCGACACAGTCGCTTCGGACTTCGGACTATTTGTTATTTCCCAATCAGCCGCAAATCTTTCAAGACACCCGATGGCTACCGGCTCGCCTTTTTTTGCAAGAACACATTTTATTTCACACTGCGTTTCCTGAGGACAGACGCGGCCACAAATTGCAGGAAGATTATTTTTATTTTTAAGAATTTTTATCGCTTCGGGGAATTTTTTTTCGGCAATTTTTTTGATGAAACCGGGTATGTTTATTTCGACAGGACAGCCATTTACACAGGTTGGTTTTTTGCATTGGATACATCTTTTTG
The DNA here is from genome assembly GCA_002780205.1 of Elusimicrobia bacterium CG06_land_8_20_14_3_00_38_11. GTDB lineage: Bacteria > Elusimicrobiota > UBA8919 > UBA8919 > UBA8919 > UBA8919. The sequence continues at coordinate 3,846 of PEVQ01000085.1, read as the reverse complement.
CTTCAAGGACCGCCTGTTCTTCCGAATAGCCGAGTGCAACGGAAGAAAAATTTTTTATTCTTTCTTTAGCATCCTGGACCGGCATTTTCTGACGGGAAATTTTTTCCATTTTTCTAACGCAGATTACGCGGATTTTTAAGACCGATTACACAGATTTTTTAATTTACAATAATGGTCTAATGATTCTTTTTCTTTTTGCTTGAATAATGAAAGCCGGCAAGTTAGTTCTTTCCAATCAACTAAATGACCGTCAAAATCAGGGCCGTCAACACAGGCGAATTTTGTAATACCGCCGACGGACACACGGCAGGCACCGCACATACCGGTTCCGTCAACCATTACCGGATTCAAACTTACGATGATCTTTAAGTTATGCTGTTTTGTAATTTCAGAAACAACTTTCATCATCGGCACAGGACCTATTGCATAAACAATGTTAGCAACTGGCGAGTGACGGGTGGCGAGTAGATTTTTCAAAACATCGGAAACAAAACCTTTCTGTCCATAACTGCCGTCGTCGGTCGCAATGTAAAATTCATCTGAAATACTTTTTATTTCATTTTCAAGAATTATAAAATCTTTTGACCGGGCGCCGAGGATACTGATAATTTTATTGCCTTTTTCCTTGAGCGCTTTTGCAATCGGATAAATTACAGCAACGCCGACGCCGCCGGCAATGCACAACACCGTTCCGAAATTTTCAATATGAGATGGAATCCCAAGCGGTCCGACAACATCAAGGATGGTATCTCCGTTTTTAAGGTTTCCCATTTCAATTGTGGTTTTGCCCACTTCCTGAATAAAAAGCGTTATTGTGCCTTTGACTTTGTCTGCGTCGGCAATTGTGAGCGGAATTCTCTCGCCTTTTTCGTGAAGACGCAAAATCACAAATTGTCCCGGAAGCGCTTTTTTTGCAATATCCGATGTCTCTATTACAAACCTGTTGACATTTTTTGCAGGTGTTGATTTTTCTATGATATTATACATAAATTTTCAATTAGAGCAATTGCTCTAATTGGATTTTTTAGTAAGCAGCTGGTATGTTTTTCAGATTCCGCTGCCGTGAATAAACTTCTCTTCAGGAGTAAAAAATTCCTCTTCAATCTCTTTCTTTTTCTTTTCAAGATATTTATCTATCTCAGAAGTTATGCCTTCAAGCGTTTCAACTTTTTTAAGACGCTCTTCTATTTTCTCCTGCCCTTTTACGATGAATCTGATGGCATCTGCAACCGGGTCCGGAAGTTTTCCGTGCTCAAGCATTTCAATATCTTTCTGTGAAAAACCGACGCCCACACGAGCGGGAATACCAACGGCAGTTGAATCCGGCGGTACATCAGTTACGACAACAGAACCGGCACCTATACGGGAATTATCGCCGATTTTTATAGGTCCCAGCACTGCCGAACCGGTTCCGATAGTAACATTATTTCCGATTGTAGGATGCCTTTTCCCTTTTTTAATGGAAGTCCCGCCAAGCACAACTCCTTGATAAATCAAAACATCGTCACCGATTTCCGTTGTTTCGCCTATTACAACTCCCATCCCGTGGTCAATAAAAAATCTTTTGCCGATTGTTGAACCCGGATGAATTTCAATGCCTGTAAAAAACCGCGCGAGTTCGGAAATCAGACGGGCAACTGTAAATCTTTTATGCCTGTAAAACCAGTTTGAAATACGGTAAAACCACATAGCGTGAAGTCCGGGATAGCACAAAAGCACCTCAACCATATTTTTTGCCGCAGGGTCTTTCTCAAAAATAACCGAAATATCTTCTTTTAGTTTTCTAAACATAGCAAGATTTTACAAAATTTCGGAAAAAATTGCAATAAAAAAAATCCCCGACATTGTAGCGGTCGCATTTATGCGACTGCCTCTGGCGTGTCGTGGGCCTCTGGCGATGTCCACGACCATCTGTTGAGGATTTTTAATCTGTTATTGCAAGTCTCTCATCTGTCATTCCGAGCGAAGCGAGGAATCTCGCTAAAGCAATCTCAAAACCTTTTTTGATTTTTGATTACTGTAGATTTTAAAAGATATTGTGGCAAATTTATTTCAAAATGATTACTGTCAAAAATGTTAAAAGATGGAGTTATCAACTACTGTTATTTATTTCACTTTTGATAGTTTCTTTAGTAAATTTATACAAGCTTCTTTTCTATTATATGGCGGAGATATTGCGTATGCAGGGAAAGCACAGAGAAATATTTTGGTGTTTCCTATTCTATTTTTCTGCCAACCAAATTTGGGTTCAATGGGGGTTTTCCGTAAAGAATATATACCGTTAAACCATTTCCAAACATAAATCCCAAGTAGACAGGCTATCTTTGGAGAGTAAGTAGATATTCCCTTTTTTATAGATATCGCCCCTCGTTTATATATTTCCCTTGTTGATAATCCAGTCTCACGAGATATTCCTTTTATCTTTTTCTGAAATTTTTTGACTATAGTTCCGGCTGCACATTTAAATATATCTGTGCAGCCGATTCCGTAGTCATATGCTTCATCTTGAGAAATCACTTTATCCGTAATACCAGCCTCACAAAGTTCTTCCCAAAAAAGATGTGTTCCGTTTCTTCTTTTAAAAAAACCACCCAATTCTATTGCTTCCTGCGTAGAATTGAAACCGACAAAAATAATATTCAATCCTTTCTTCAAGTGAGGTTTAAGGATTGCTTCTTTACAATTCGGGCAGATATCTGGACAACTAATTTTGTTTTTCATAAAAAGATACTTTGTGAGAAATATGATTACAATGCGCAATATTTATTCTGTCTTTGTAATTTTCCACAGTACGCTTATTATTTATTCTATGACTTCGTTTTAATTTCTATATTTTCCAATACTCTCCCTGTTTCTACTTCAATTAATCTCTGATTTACAATATCGACACCAACACCACCATCATAATATCTACAAAGATCTATGTAAAGAAAATGTGTCACGCCCAATATCTCTCCCAACTTATTTTGTATCTCACTTGACATAATACCCGAAGCATTGTATTTTAATTCTTTCAATATATCATCTATGCGTTGCCTGTCAACTAAACAAAAATCTTTATGATTACTAAACCAGTTAAGCAACTTATTTTCATATTCGGTATATAAAGTGATTTTCGTACTATTCTTCCATTCTTCTATATTAGGTATTTCCCTATCAAATATGGCAGAGACGGCAGACGCACCTGGGTTCTTTGGCTCCAATACAACTACGACTAATGAAACTTTTTTCCTACTTTCAAGTATTTTCCCTATTCTATAAAATGTTTTTAAAAACCATGTTTCCTTGGGTTTAAGTTCTATCTGTCTAATTTTATTATCTCTTTGAATTCTAATTTTTAATATATCTTCCGCAGATTTTCCTTCTACATATCTTTGAACATCACCAGGAGTTTTAATAATTTTATCATCTATGCTTTCTAACATATCGCCTTTAACTAAACCTGCCCGTTCTGCAGGATAATTTTTCGTTATTTCATCAATCACAACATTGTGGTTCTCATCTTCTTTCATAAAAACACCAATTCTTGCCACTCTCTGAAAACTGTTTGGATTGTTCCTCACATATTTAGGTATTGTAGAACACCCATACAATAAAACTGCAGAAATAAATAACAAAAATCTTTTAACCATAATTTTCTCTCCTGATATAATGTTCACTATGCAAAAATTGGAATGCTTGTTAATGCCCCATATTTTCCTTTTATGTTTGCTCAATTATTTTTTGAACACATTCCGTTCGAATATGGAGAAATCAGCGCGAAACTAAAATGCAACAATGATTGCAAGATGCTGGCATTATGATTTTACATCTTTTTATGGAATTTTCAAGTGATTTTTATTTTTT
>PEVQ01000139.1 GCA_002780205.1 Elusimicrobia bacterium CG06_land_8_20_14_3_00_38_11 | reverse complement strand
TTTAACATCGAGATTCTTCGCCTTCGGCTCAGAATGACATCCTTTTCATGTAAAGTATTTTATGCTCCCCTTAGTAATCCTGCCTTTTCAGAATTTGACCACAAAACTGCCCTTGGGTCTGTTCGGGTCTTTTTTCGCTTTTGATTTCAACTCGGTCATTCTTTCAACCATCGCCGAAAGCGGCGGGAACGGATTTTTCTCGTTTGTGAGTGCTCCGATTGAGACGGTCATCAACGGAAAATTTTTTAGTTTATCTTCCCTGTCGCGGGAGGTGATATAACCCTTTTTCACATCTTCTTCGTCGTAATACTGGAAGACCAGTTTGTCAAATCTTTTCGTGATATGTTCGCAGACGGCATCCAGTTTGTTAACCGTAGTAATAAAAATGAAATCGTCGCCGCCGATGTGCCCGATAAAATCGTCGGGATTGCCCGCTTCTGTAATCGCTTTTTTTACAACATCAGCAGTGAACAAAATTGCGTCGTCCCCTTTTTTGAATCCGTATAAATCATTGTATGCCTTGAAATTGTCAATATCCAGATAGCAGAAAGCAAAAAACCCTTTTTTGTTGAGACAGTTTTTGAATTCTTTTTCAATGAAAAGATTGCCCGGAAGTTTTGTCAAAGGGTTGTAGCCCATATCCTCCGCGCGTCTTTTGAACAACCGGTCCAGCCGTGCTTTTAACTCCTGAGTATTAAACGGTTTTGACAGAAAATCGTCGGCGCCGAGTTCAATCCCTTTCGCTTTTTCTTCGGGACCTATGCGGCTTGCGGTGTATAAAATAACCGGGATTGCAGATGTGCGCGGGTTTGAGCGAATACAGCGGCAGACCGTATAACCGGACATTTTCGGCATCATCAAATCCAAAAAAATAAGGTCGGGTAAAGATGATTCAAGTTTCTTCAACGCTTCTTCGCCGGAAGCCGCACCTTCCATCGCATAACCGTAAATTGAGAGTAAAAACTCAAGATAACTGACGACTGACTGGTCATCGTCCACAACAAGAATT
>PEVQ01000276.1 GCA_002780205.1 Elusimicrobia bacterium CG06_land_8_20_14_3_00_38_11 | reverse complement strand
GCAGAATAATTTTTTTTTGCTTTTTCAATTACAATAAGAAACCGGTGCATAATGTAGTATAATACAAAACCGGCAGTTTGTCAAATACTTTTTTTACATTATCCGGACGGTATCTCTAACATGGTCAAGAAAAATTAACAACCCCTTTGCCTAAAATTTTTTCAATTCCGGATATTACGGCATCACTTGGTTCTATCTCTAAATCGGTCATTACTTTTGTAGTATTTTTGCCGGTATGGTCGGCGACGGAAAACTCCACTCTGGCTATACCCCTGTGCGGTTTTAGAAAGTCCTTCAATTTTTCAAGCATCTGTTTTTCAAGCGCTACTTCAGATATATTGATTGAAATAAGTCGGACAAGTTTTTTTCTTGCCTCTTTGAAAGTAACAACTTCATCGGCAATTATCTCCGGCGGCTCGGCGTCCATATTGAGTCGTCCCGCCACAACAACCATTTCGTCCATTTTCAGCGTATCTTTCACAAGACCGTTAAATAGTTTCGGAAAAACCAGCACATCAATTTCGTCGTCCAAATCCTCCAGCTTAAATCTCGCATACTGTTCTTTTTTTTTGGAAATCAGCCGTCTTAAATTGGCGACTATTCCGGTAACCCGCACCGTTTCCGTCGGATTTTGCTTGATATCGGAAATACCGGTTTTGGCATATATCTTCATTTCGTTTGAATGTTTCGCCAGGGGATGTCCGGAGAGATAAAATCCCAAAACCTCTTTTTCATTCGCTAAAAGTTGATGCTCGTGCCACTGTTTTTCAATCGGAACGGATAATGTATCAACATCATTTTTTTGCGAAGCCGGCAGATCAAACAAGAGCGGCTGGTTTTGGACATTTTCCGCAGGCCTTTTTGAATTTGCGGCGATAATTTGCTCAACATTTTCTACGAATGTATCACGGGCGGGCATAATCCCTCTTTTTGGAAGTATTATATCAAACGCACCGGCCTTGCACAGCGATTCCAAAACCTTTTTATTGACGCTATGGAAATCAACGCGGGCGATGAAATCATTTATTGACTTATAATTCCCGCTTTTCTCTCTCTCGTGGATAATGGATTCAACCGCACCTTCACCTACATTTTTAACGGCAACCAATCCGAAACGTATCCCTTTTTTATTCGCTTCGCTCACCCACCCTGAAGGGTGGGCTACAATGTGGTGTGATGCGTCGGGTTTAGACGGTCGGGTTGAAACCCGACCCAACCCTCGCATCTTTTCATTCGCTTCGCCCTCAATCGTAAATTTTTCAAACGACCTGTTTATATCCGGCGGAAAAATTCCAATAGCGAACGCTTGGGCATCTTTGATATATGAGACAATTTTATTCTCTTCCTCTTTGCCTGCATTTGTATGTCCGATTTCAGACGACAATAATGCCGTAAAAAATTCCAGAGGGTAATTCGCCTTCAAATATGCGGTTCTGTATGTTAAAAACCCGTAGGCGGTTGCGTGTGATTTATTAAAACCGTATTCGCCGAAACTTTTTATATTGTTGAAAATTTTTTCGGCAGCCGTTTTCGTAAGTCCTTTCTTTTTAGCGCCGTCTAAAAAAACCTCGCGGTATTTTTCAATAAATTCCGAATTCTTTTTGCTCATAGCCCAACGGAATATGTCCGCTTCGGAAAGCGACAGCCCCACGAGGTCGGTGGCAATTTTCATCACCTGTTCCTGATAGACGATAATTCCGTGGGTTTCAGAAAGTATTTTTTCCATTAACGGATGCTCGTATTTGAATTTTGTTTTTCCGTGATAGCGGGCAACAAATTCATCAAGCATTCCGCTTCCCATAGGCCCCGGGCGGTATAAAGAAATAATCGCTGTGATATCCGAAATGTTTTTCGGTTTGAGTTTTTTAAGCAAATCGCGCATTCCGGATTTTTCAACCTGAAACACCCCGGCGACTTTTGCATCCGACAGCAACTGAAATGCCTTTTTATCGTCAAGCGGGATATTCTCAATCTCAAATTTAAGTTTGTATCTTTTTTTGATAAGTTCAACCGTATCACGGATAACGGCAAGCGTTCTTAAGCCCAAAAAATCCATTTTGAGAAGTCCCATTTTTTCTAAAAGTTTGCCTTCATACTGGGTTGTTACAATATCGGCACGTCCTTTGGCAAGCGGAACATAGTTTGTAATTTCATCTTTTGCGATAACTATTCCCGCAGCGTGAACGCCGGGCTGCCGCTTCAGCCCTTCAAGTTTCAAAGCCACATCAATAAGTTTTTTTATTTTTTCATCTTTCTGATAGAGCGATTTTAATTCCGGAACTATTGATAACGATTGTGAAAGCGTTATGCCGAGTTGTTTGGGAATAAGAGCGGCAAGTTTGTTGACCGCATCAAGCGGGACTGAAAGCACACGTCCGACATCACGGACAACGCCTTTGGCAAGCATTGAATTAAAAGTTATAATGTGAGACACACGGTCGGCGCCGTATTTATTTCTGACATAGTCAATCACTTTATCGCGGCCGTCGTCGGCGAAATCAATATCCAAATCAGGCATGGTCAGCCGGGAAGGATTTAAGAATCTTTCAAAAAGAAGCCCGTATTTGAGAGGGTCAACTTCGGTAATGCCCAGAAGATAGGATACGATTGAACCGGCGCCGCTTCCTCTTCCGGGTCCGACCGGAATATGCTCGCTTTTTGCGAACTTGATAAAATCCCATACAATTAAAAAATATCCAGAATAGCCTGCATCGGAAATAATTTTGAGTTCATGTTCAAGGCGATTTTTTATCTCATCGGTAATTCTTTCATATTTTTTTTTAAGTCCTTCGTCGCATAATTTTCCTAGATAAGTATCAAGGGTAAAACCGTCGGGAACTTTGTAATCGGGAAGGTAAAGTTTGCTGAAATCCATAGTAAGATTACATTTTTCCGAGATGACAAGCGTATTTTTTATTGCATCCGGAATTTCCTTAAAGGAATGCTGCATTTCCTCCGGCGATTTGTAATAAAACTGGTCGGTCCGGAATTTCAGATGTTTCGGGTCGGAAAGTGTAGAGGCGGTGCCGATACACAGAAGAACTTCATGCGCCTCGGCATCCTCTTTTTTGAGATAGTGGCAGTCATTTGTTGCAACGACGGGAATTGACATCTCTTTGGCAAGTGTGAGAAGTTTCCCGTTCGCTGATGTCTGCTCGGGAATTCCGTTTTCCATCAGTTCAATATAAAAATCGGCGGGAAAAATTTGCTTATAAAAATCGGCTGTCTTTTTGGCATCATCGTATTTATCCTGCAATAAGAGAGCGGCGATTTCACCGTGAAGACAGCCCGACATTACAACAAGCCCTTCGGAATATTTTTGAAGAAGTTCTTTGTCAATTCTCGGCTTGTAATAAAATCCGTCAAGGTAGGCGATTGATGAAAGTTTGGTTAAATTTTTGTAACCGGTTTCGTCTTTAGCGAGTAGAGTTAGATGATAATTTTTCTCGTTATGCAGTTTATTTTTGTGAGATTTTTCCGCCAGATATGTTTCCAAACCGATGATGGGTTTTATTCCCGATTTGAGGCATCCGTTATAAAACTCAATCGCTCCGCACATATTTCCGTGGTCGGTAATCGCCAAGGCGGGAAGCCCGAAGTCCTCCATTGTTTTAAGCAGTGCTGCGGGGTGTCCTTTATCGTCTAAAATCCGACAGGCGCCGTCTAAAAAAGAGTACTCGGTGTGATTATGAAGATGAACAAACTGTGCTTGTTTTCTAGTTGGTGACATTATGCCTTTTTATTATCTCCGAAACATTTTCCCGTTTGACATTCCGACGCCTTAAAAACATTCCCGCTATATTGTTTTCTTCCAAAATTTTAATGACACCAATGTGAGTCAGCCCTCTTGCACCACCGCTTCCTAATGCCAATCCGATTTTTGGTCGTTTTAGTTTTGTCATAAAAGTTTAATATAACACCTTCTTCTTTTGTGCTGTCTTGCTTCGTAATATTCCCAAATTGACTGGACTTTGGCATTTGTTTCAAGTTCCGGATTGGTCTCGCAGGAAATTATTTTATTTTTTATCGCGGCTTTCGTAAGTTGCAACATAATCAGGGCGCTCACGCCGGTGTTCTGCAGAGAAGGATGCACAGCGACAAGATACATATCTATGTATTTAGGTTTTTTCAGCGCATACAAAAGATGAATGAAACCGAACGGGAACAATCTGCCTTTTGCTTTTTGCAGTGCCACAGATAGCGAGGGCATAGCTATCTCAAATGCCACGACTTTGTCGTTTTTGTCTACGATAACTGTGATGAAATCCGGATGAACAAATCCAAGATATTGCTTTATGTAAGTGTCAATCTGTTTTTCGGTGAGTTCGACAACGCCGTAGAGGTCTTTGTAACTGAGATTTATAAGTTCAAAAATGCCTTTTGCATACTTTAAGACGTCTTTCGATTTTTTAAATTCGACTATTCTCAGATTATGTTTTTTCAGGACTATTTTTGAAATCCTTTCCGCTTTTTCCGGTATTTTAGACGGAACTTTTACGTTGTATTCCACCCAGTCGGCGTCCTTTTTGTATCCTAATTTATCGATGTGAGCAGGATAGTAGGAATGATTATAGATGCTTGCCACCGTCCCGAGTTTGTCAAAACCCTCGATGAGCATGCCCTCGCGGTCAAGATCTGTAAAGCCAAGAGGACCGTGGACGGCAGTCGAGCCCTTTTCCTTTGCCCAGTTTTCAAACGCGGTAAGAAGTGCCCCGGAAACCTCAATGTCGTCTATAAAATCGAACCATCCGAATCTTGCATACTTATTTTTCCATATCTCCATATATTTTTTATTGATAATTCCTGCAATCCTTCCGACTACCTCATTATTTCTAACTGCAATCCAGTATTTACTTTCACAATGTTCAAAAGCAGGATTTTTATCCCATCTTAATGTATTCATTTCATCAAATCGTAATGGTGGAACAAAATATTTATTTTTTTTATACAGTTCATAATGAAAATCAATAAAAATTTTTAAATCTTTGATGGTTTTTACTTCTTCTATCTTAATCGTAGCGATATCCCCCATTTATTAAGTGTAAATATTTGTTGATAATTATACTGCCCCCCCATGTTAATCCCGGTTCTGTAATTCAGCCACAGAATTTCACAGAACTTCACTGGGCCACAGAACCACACAGAATT
>PEVQ01000114.1 GCA_002780205.1 Elusimicrobia bacterium CG06_land_8_20_14_3_00_38_11 | reverse complement strand
AATTATTCCTTGTTTCGGAACCGCTTTCCGACGGTAAATCTGTCTAACCGACCGAATTCCATATCTCCGCAACCGGCTTCCTTATTGCTTAAAGTGTATTCTGTTCGGAACGGATATAATTCCATACCGCCGTAACTCCGGGCATAACCGCCGCAGTATTATTCTTCACAGCACACACTTCATTCCCTCAAGCAGAGAATTGATTCTATGAAGAATATAGTCCGTTCCATTGCGCCGGAAAGGACGGCGACAGAGAATCAGGTTGCTTCGCTTTTGCCTCGTAGCGCTTCATTTGCAATTTCATCACGCAGATTTCTTAACCGTTTAGATAATGCATCCTCTTTACCTAAACTGCCTACGAGCAGTTCAATTACAGCGGATGCTTTTTTGTATGCTTCAGTTGTCGCATTCTGCGATGCCTCGGTTGCTTTTTTGGACTGTGTCTGCGCGGCAAGTTGTTTCTCTTCAGCCGAAAATGCATCGTCAATAAGTTGCTTTAACTCGCCTGATTTAACACTGCTATCCACACCGGCTTTTTTCAATGCATCCGCGTTTGAGTTAAGAATATCCAGCGTTCTCTTTGCAAACTCACGCTTCGTCGTTTCTGTTAACGCCATTTTTTCATCACCCCCTGTTACAGCAATTAAAAATGTAAAAACTTGTCCCACTTTTTGCGGGACTCAACATGACTTCATCAAGAAAACTGCGTAGCCACAGAATTTCACAGAATTTCACAGAATCTTTCTGTGTTTTTTCTGTGTCCATCTGTGGCAAGGTGTTTATACTTGCCTGTGCTTCAAGAAAATTATTTTTCATATCTGTTCCAATCATACAAAATTAAAAAAACTTTGTCAAGTGCTTTTTATGCCTCTGACGCGGTGCTAATCCTTTCAAGCAGGGGGTTCAGTTCCGCTTCTTCAAAAATTGTCGGAACGAGCCCGTTACTTTGCCACTTTACCAGACGGATAATTCCACTTTCTATCTCAATCGCTGTGATTCCGTTTTTGTAACAGCAACAGCCGTCGTTGAAATAACAGGGCGCCGGCGTTTCTTCAAGAATTGTCTCGCTTTCACCGTTTCTGTTGTCTCTTAGTGATTGATTAATTTGGTTTTCTATTGCTCTTCTTTCGTCATCGGAAAGGGATTTTTCTTTGAGTTTCAGACGAAGGCGGTCTATTTTGGAAAGTGATTCAAAAAATGCACGATGTGTATGTCCGAAAATCGTCAGCAACTTTTTACTTTTCGCCCAATTGTAAAGGAGTTGTTCCTTTCTGTCGCGGATTTTATAATTTTTCACAACATCATTTGACGGGATATGCAATTGTCTCTGTAAATTTTTCCATAAGTTCCTCACAATCCATCTTGAGAGTTTCCAGAATTTATCGGAAATAAACTCACCCTGATGCCCGTGCGTGATAAAAATTTTGCCGCCTAAAAGGATTGATTCATAAACGGTATAATCCGGCAGAAACTTTTTGAGAAATTTTTCGTTTTTCCAAAAAATATCGTGATTGCCAAAAATGCGGTAGAGCCGACCATCATCAAAAAACTTTCTTTCAATTTCGTAAAGAACGGGATACACGGAAATTATTTTCTCAAAATCGCATTCCCAGAGTTCTTCAACATCGCCGATTTCTATAAGGGTAAAACCATTTTCAAAATAACGGTTCAACGCCAAAGTATAGATATCGCGGTTGACTAAAAAATCGTCGCTTTGCGGGTTTCCGTCGCCGAAATGCTCATCTGACAAAATTGCAAATTTATTTTCAAGCGGGATTTTCAGCGCGGTCAGATAGGCGTTATTGAGGGCTTTTATGACTGATTTCATTTTTCCGCAGTTATGTTTTTCATTCTACTTTCTAACTGCGCTTTGAGCGGAGAGTATTTTTTTACAAATAACAGTTGGGCGTCTCGGTCTATAATTCCCGTATCTACGATTTCTTTACCCTGTTTGAATATGTTGAAATCATCGCCGCCTTTGGCAACGAATGAATTGGTCGCAACTTTGTAATATCTTTTCGGATTGAGCGGTTTATTGCCGACGGTAATTTTAACGACCCGTTCGTTTTCTTTTTTGTTTCTATCGTATTTGAATTTCAATCCCGAAACCTGCAGCATCCCGAATTTTCCGGAAACCGATTTTTCTAAAATTTCTTTTAACTGCGCACCGGTAAGTTTCATCGTAAAAATAGTATTGCCGAATGGCGCAAGTTCGTAGATATGCCGCAGTGTGATTTTACCTTCGGGCAGGTCGGCGCGGATTCCGCCGGCATTCTGGAAAGCAATATCGGAATTGGTGATTTTTCTGAACAGATCCGCCTGCCAGTTTCCGAGAGGGATTTCGCCGTTTTTATCCGTTGCCGAATGAGAAAGTTTCTGCGCCGACGAACCGACGACACTTTCCATTTTCGCCGAAATATCTTTCGTGAGATTTTCTATGATTTTTTTGAGTTCTTCATCCTCGCCGAATTTTTTTTTGTTAATTGAAATTAGTTCGTACTTTTTACCGATAATTTTTTTGTTTCTTATTTTAAGCGTGATTTTCCCGACGCATTTTCCGTAACAGCCCGCCTGAACGAGCATAGTATTTTTAACATTGAGCGGTTTTTCTAAAAAATTATGGGTGTGCCCGCCGATGATAATATCTATACCGTCGGTATTTTTTGCCAAAAAAACATCGTCTTCCGAATCTTTTGAAAGCCCGATATGCGTCAACGCCACAACAATATCTACTTTTTGTTTCAATTCCGGAATGTATTTTTTTGCGACATCCGTTTCTCTTTGAAATTCAAGACCTTTGCGGACTTCCGGCATTGTAAGATACGGCATTGCAGAGGTGAGCAATCCGAGCACGCCGATTTTTATGCCGTCAATTTCTTTTATGTAATAGGGCTCAAGCCACGGGACAATCCGCTTTGTTCTTTTATCAACGACATTAGCGCCGAGAACTGAAAAATTCGCCATCTCTATAAGTTTTTTTAACTGTTTTTGTCCCTTGTCAAACTCGTGATTGCCGAGAGTCATAGCATCATAACCCAGTTCGTTCATAACTTTTACGACAACCTCTCCGTTGGTCAAATCGCCCTCGGGAGTACCCTGAAAAATATCTCCGGCATCCAAAAGAACAAACGGTTTTTTCTGTGATTTAAGAAAATTTGACAGCACTGCACTTGTTTCTATATGCCCGTGGACATCGTTGGTATGATAAATTGTAATACTTGTCGTCGTTAATTCAACATACAAAAAATACCCTGCAACACCCAACCCGACAGATAAAACAATCAGCAACCTTTTTAAGTTTTTCATAATGGATATATTTTACATAAAAAAAACTAAAAAATCAACTACTTTCGTAGTTTCGTAGTTGTGACCGAAGGAAATCCCTTTAGGGACGAAAGTAGTTGAATAGGTTTTACTTGACATTTTTAAACTTTTTTATATAATTTAATTACTATGGCAGAAACAACCGGGCTGTTTCCCGAAAAAGAAATAATAAGTTTTAAGTTGAATAAAGTCATCAAGCGGGACGGAAGGATTGTCGCTTTCAACAAGGATAAAATCACCGACGCTATTTTCCGCGCAGCCGTTGAAGTGGGCGGCTCCGACAGGGACATAGCAGACGCACTCGCGAACAAAGTCGTAGCTATGATGAACCAACTCTACACGCCGGATGTTATTCCGTCAGTTGAAGAAATTCAGGATTTAACCGAAAGGGTGCTCAGTGAAAACGGGCATTTTACGACGGCAAAAGCGTATATTTTATACCGGGCAGAACACAAACGGGTCCGCGAAGGTAAAGACGAAAAAATAGTCGTTCAGGACAACATCCCTTATAAAATACTCTGGAAATACTTCGCATGGAATGTTGACCACAACTGCGACACCGTCGAAAAATTAAACGAGCGGGTCAAAAACGGCACCATCGGAAAACTGATAGAGGACGCGGAGACGCTTTATGACGAAGAAATCAACAAAGTGGCAAAACGGATAATTGAAAATAGGGATAAAATTCGTTTGGTAATAGTTGCCGGGCCTTCTTCAAGCGGAAAGACAACGACGACCACAAAAATCAGCGAGGTTCTTTCAAAAGAAAAAATCAGTTTCGTGCTTCTCAATCTTGATAATTATTTTAAGGACCTTGAAGAACATCCGAAAGACGAATACGGCGATTACAATTTTGAAACCCCTCAGGCGCTGGATTTACCTCTAATTAACCAGCACTTGTTTGATTTACTGAAAGGTAAGACCGTTAAAATGCCTTATTACGATTTCAAGACGGGCAAAAGATTTTTGGGCAGAAGCGAATTCAAACTTGAAAAAAATCAGATACTTTTGATTGATTCTCTGCACGGACTTTACGACGAAATGACGAAAAGCATACCGCACAATATGAAGTTCAAATTTTACATTGAGGCAATCTGCCAGATAAGGGATAAAGACGGAGAATTTGTGAGATGGTCGGATTTAAGGATGCTGCGGCGGATGGTCAGGGACAGTTGGCACCGTGCATACAATCCCATGCGCACCGTCGGACACTGGCATTATGTAAGACGGGCTGAAATGAAATTCATCGTGCCTTTTATCAATAAAGTTGATTATGTCTTCAACGGTGCAATGCCTTACGAACTCCCTCTTCACAGAAAAAAAATGTTAAATCAATTTCCGGAAATTCTTAAAGTTTATGAAGACGACCCGAAAAAAATTGACGCATATATGAGAGCGAAAAGGGTTCAGAAACTTTTGAGCGAGTTCGTTGAATTTGACGAGGCACTGGTGCCGGAAAATTCGCTGGTCCGTGAATTCATCGGCGGCAGTTCGTATAAATATTGAAATCACGGATACACACAGATTTTCGCAGATAACACCCCGAAATACATCGGGGTAAACTCCGTGTCACCCTGAGTGAAACGAAGGGTCTCGTCTTTAACACCGAGATTCTTCGGCTTCGCCTCAGAAT
>PEVQ01000067.1:273-7828 GCA_002780205.1 Elusimicrobia bacterium CG06_land_8_20_14_3_00_38_11 | reverse complement strand
CTCGCTTGCGATTAGAAAAGAAAAAGTTGAAAAAATTTGGAGGAAAAATGTTCGGAAAAATTAAGAAAAAAAGTTGGGTTTTTGTTGCGGTGACATTTTTTGTAATCAGTGTGTCGTTATTGAAATTTGACACTATAAAAGCCACCGGCGATGATATTTACAGTCAGATAAAAATTTTATCCCAGATATTGGTCTATGTCCGTGAAAGTTATGTGGACGAGCCGGATATGAAAAAACTTATTTATGGGGCAGCAGACGGTATGATAAGAACTCTTGACCCCTATTCGCAGTTTATGAAGCCGCAGGAAGCGAAAGAAATGAAGGTCCACACGGAAGGACATTTCGGAGGGCTCGGCATAAGAATTTCATCTTCAAAAGACGGATGGATTACAGTTGTCACACCTATTCCCGGCACACCTGCATGGAAACAAGGAATTTTACCGGAGGATAAAATCATAAAAATTGACGGTGAAAACGCCAAGGATATTTCAACCGATAAAGCGGTAGAGAAACTTCGCGGAAAACCCGGAACAAAAGTTACCATTACGATAGCGAGAGAAAAAACTGAGCCGTTTGATTTAACGATAACCCGCGAGGACATTCCGATTATCACTGTAACAAGTGTAAAAATGCTCAATGAGTCAATCGGATATTTAAGAATTACCGAGATGACCGCCAAGACGATTGAAGAACTTGACAAGGCATTGTTAGATTTGAAAAACAAAGGAATGAAATCTTTAATTGTTGATTTGAGAAATGACCCGGGCGGACTGCTCAATACCGCAGCGGACATCTGCAAAAGATTTGTCGGCGAAAACAAACTTATCGTCTATACTCAAGGCAGAAAATTTCCGAAATATGAATATCGTGCCGACGCAACTGCTCCGTATTCAGATATTCCGATTGCCGTGTTGGTCAACAGGGGTTCCGCATCCGGCAGCGAAATAGTTGCCGGTTGCATGCAGGATAACAAAAGGGGAATTATTATCGGAATGCAGTCGTTCGGCAAGGGTTCCGTGCAGTCATTACTTCCTTTAGAAGGCGAGGCATCGCTGCGACTTACGACGCAAAAGTATTACACACCGTCGGGAAAATGTATTCACCGTGACGAAGAAAAGAAAACCGGCGGTATAACTCCGGATATAGTTGTTGAGGTCCCACGCGAAACCGAGATAGCACTTCAAAAACAGGAAATTGATACTGAAATTGCAAATGCCAGAGCCAGGGATAAAAAATACGATGTAAAAACATCAACGGCTGGACCCGGAGAGCAAAAAGATATAGTAAAAGATGAGATTCTTGAAAGAGCGGTTCAGGTATTGAAAGTGCGCGATATACTTATACAAAAATGAAAAAAATTTTGCGGGTCGTTATTCTTGTAATTATTGTAATTGCTGTTATTTTTTATTTACGGCAACAGCCGGAAAATTATTCATCGCTTGCCAACAAAATTGATATACAAACAAACAAAGTACTTACAAGTTTTGGGATAGTAGACGAGAATATAATAAAAAATTTCCGCATACAAAAAAGAACCCAAACTGCAAAATGGATACAATTCGTAAAAGAAATCAAAACCGACAAAAAAACTGCTGATATTATAACGGAAATTAAAATTTCTCTTTCCGAATTCCCCGTTGAAGTTGATTTTGACAAAGCGCTAAATCTTTTGACGGTGTCAATAAACGGGAATATACTAAACAAAATTTTATTCATAGAGATGAAGCCGCTGAAATACAAAGCAGCGATTATTATTGACGATGTCGGCTATAAAAAAGATGAACTTGAAAATTTTTTATCTTTAGGCATTCCTTTAACATTCAGCATTCTGCCGTTTGAAAAATATTCGGGTTATCTCGCCGACAAACTTAAAAAACAAAATTACATTTTTTTTCTTCATCAACCGATGGAACCAGAGGGGTACCCGAAAGTCAATCCCGGTAAAGCCGCAATTCTTCTGAATATGTCCGCCGAAGAAATTGAAAAAAAAGTTAAAAAAAATCTTGCAAATGTTGGCGGTGCGGTAGGCATTAACAACCATATGGGAAGTGCTTTTACGCAGGACAAAACCAAAATGGAAGAATTCTTAAAAGTAGTTAAGGCGAAAAATCTTATTTTTGTGGATTCCTTTACTTCTCCGAAATCTGTTGCATATAAAACCGCTAAAGCAATGGGAATCCCAACTAGACAAAATGAAATATTTCTTGACAATGAAGATAATTTTCAATATATCTTAAAGCAACTATCGTTGTTCAAAAAAAGGATAAAAAGAGACGGCGGTTGCATCGCTATCGGTCACATTCACAAAAAAAATTTACCCGCAGCGTTGACAAAAATGATTCCGGAATTTGAGAAAGAAGAAATAACATTTCTAACTGTTTCCGAATACTTGAAAAGCCAAGAAAACTTCATGGCCACAGAGGCACGGAGTTCACAGAGAAATTAATTTATACTAAAAGTTTTTTGAATATTTAGTTATTCTAACTCTGTGTTCTCTGTGACTCGGTGGCTTATACTAACAAGAGCGGAATATACTTTACATGGAAGATGGTGTCATGTGAACTTGATTCAGCATCTATAGACCCTGAAACGAGTTCAGGGTGACAGACGAAGTACTTTACGGATGTAAAGTATTTTATGCTCCCCTTAGTAATTGAACAAACAAATGACTATTCTAGGCATTGAAACATCATGTGACGATACTTCGGCGGCGGTTGTATCAAACGGAACAAATGTTCTTTCAAATGTGGTTTCGTCGCAAATAAAAATTCACAAAAAATACGGCGGAATCGTGCCGGAACTTGCAAGCCGTCAGCATCTTGAAAATATAAACTTCGTGATAGAAAAGGCAATACGGGATGCAGGATGTAAGATACAAAATATAAATGCAGTCGCAGTAACCGTTGGACCAGGTCTTATCGGTTCGCTTCTTGTGGGGACCACAACAGCACAGGCAATTTCAAACATAATGAAAATTCCTGTTGCGGGTATCAATCACATTGAGGGACATATTTTTGCCAATTTCTTGCAACCACAGAGAACACAGAGGAAAACCACAGAGAACACAGAGAAAGTTACGCCGCCTTTTGTGGCACTGATTGTTTCCGGCGGACATACCGATTTGCTCATGGTTAAAAATTGGGGAAATTATAAAATTCTCGGACGGACCCGTGATGATGCAGTTGGCGAGGTTTTTGATAAAATCGCAAAATTTTTGGGACTTGATTATCCGGGCGGGCCAATTATAGATAAACTTGCAAAAAAGGGAGACAACAAAAAAATAAATTTTCCAAGACCGTATATGCCGGACAGTTGGGACTTTTCATTTTCCGGACTTAAAACCGCAGTCATCAATTATGTTAATTCTAAACACTTACTCGCTCAACCCCCGACTGAAGTCGGGGGCTACAATCACTCAATCGCTGATTTATGCGCTTCGTTTCAGCAGTCCTGTGCGGACGTGCTCGTCAGAAAAACCGTTTTGGCATGTGAAAAGTTCAACATAAAAAAAATAATTCTTGGAGGCGGGGTATCCGCGAATTCCCGACTGCGATGTGATTTCATTAAAAAATGTGATGAGGAAAATATAAAATTATTTATGCCGGCAGCAATTTTCTGCACCGATAATGCGGCTATGATTGCATCGGCAGGATATTTTAAGTTAAAAAAAATCGCCAGATGCATGGCAATAAATCCGTCGGCAAATCTTGAATTAAAAAGTTGGAACCGCGGAGACGCAGAGGAAAAAGGAGAGAAAGTCAAAGAGAAATAATTTTTAAGGTTTTCTTTGTGTTCTCTGCGCCTCGACGGTAAAAATATGAAGAGAGATTTTACATTAGATACCAAAAGATTTCACAGACAAGGATTTCCTGAAGCAATTTATTCAATCGGAAAATCAGAAAAACAGATTTTTGATATCGTCTCAAAAATGATAAAAAATCCTACACCCACAATAATAACAAAAATTGAAAAAAACCTGGCGGCAAAAATAAAAAAAAAATTTCCGAAAACAAAATATCACGAAAAAGCAAAATTGGTTGTAATTAACTCTGCTAAAAGTATCGTAGCACGATGTGTCATTTCTAACAGGGTTAATCCGCTAAAAAAAATCGGAAAAAATTATATTGCCGTTATTACCGCTGGAACTTCCGACATACCATATGCGGAAGAGACGGCAGTTGTCGCCGAGACGCTCGGAAATAATGTTGAGAGAATTTACGATGTAGGCGTTGCGGGTATCCATCGGCTTTTCAAATTCAGTGAAGTGATAAAAAATGCGTCTTGCGTTGTCGTCTGTGCGGGAATGGAAGGCGCTTTACCGTCGGTTGTCGGCGGACTTGTATCAAAAGTTGTTATAGGAGTTCCGACATCAACCGGTTACGGAACAGGCAAGGGCGGATATTCGGCACTTTTAACAATGCTCAATTCCTGCTCGCCGAATGTCTGCGTTGTCAACATAGATAACGGCTTCGGTGCAGGAATCATCGCAAGCATAATAAATAGGACGCAGATGAAATCAGATAAAGACGGATTAGATTTATCTGTGTAATCGCCGCTAATAATCTGCGTAATCTGCGTTCAATAAAATGAAAATTGCATATTTTGATTGTTCATCAGGTGTTTCCGGCGATATGATTATGTCGGCGTTGATAGATGCCGGACTTTCTGAAAAATATCTTGTAGGCGAGTTGAAAAAACTGTCAATCGGGAAATTTACGCTGAAATTTACCGATATACAAAAGAATGGTTTACATACAAAATTTGCAGAAATTTCCGGCGGCGAACAACTGCGGGAATTTTCAAAAATTAAAAAAATTATAAAAAAATCAAAACTTAGAGAATCAATAAAACAACAGGGCTTAAAAATATACTCAAAAATTGCGGAGGCGGAATCAAAGGCACATTCTATCGCGGCCGGTAAAGTTCATTTTCACGAAATTGCGGAAATTGATACGGTTATTGATATTTTTGGTGCAGTTATCGGACTTGACGCTCTCAAAATTGAAAAAGTTTACTCGTCTCCTTTTAATCTCGGCAGACCGGCGCCGGCAACTGTTGAAATTATAAAAGGTATACCCGTATATTCTACCGACGATAAAAACGAATTTACAACACCCACAGCCGCCGCTATAATTTCAACCCTGGCGGAAAAAGTCGGACCAATCCCGGAAATGAAAATTGAAAAAACGGGCATGGGAGCAGGAACATCCGATTTTGAAAAACCGAATATCCTTCGGGTTTATATTGGTTCATCCGACACTGCAATATCGCCAAAAAATTATTTTTCAACTGATGAAAAAATTCTTTTGGAGACAAACATAGACGATATGGATTCCAGGATATTTCCATACATAATGGACAAACTTTTCTCAAACGGTGCGGTTGATGTCTGGATGACGAACATTTACTCAAAAAAAGGCCGCCCGGGAATAATTCTTTCGGTACTTGCACAAATAAAAGACGAAAAAAAACTTGCCGATATTATTTTTTACGAAACGACAACGCTCGGAATTAGGCGGTATCCTACAAACCGTTGGACTTTAACAAGAAAAAAAGATAAAATATACAAAGTTGCAAAACTGGGAAATTCCCTAAAACAAACGACCGAGTATGAAGATGCTGTTAAAATTGCAAAAAGAACCAATATTCCGTTGCGGGAGATTTTATGAAAAAAATTGAAATTGTCTGTCCGACAATCAAACTTGAGGATTTAAAAAAAACTATCTATACCTTTGATATAGGCGGTTTTCTGGTCACAAACATCACAGGTGTAGGATTTATGCGCGGCCCGGAAAAAGAAAAAAGTGTCAAATATGTTGAAATGCCGAAAATAAAGGTTGAGTTTGTTATGAAAGATGAAGATGTGGGACCTGCAATAAAAGAAATAGTAAAAATTTTACAAACGGGCAGAATCGGTGACGGGAAAATTTTTGTTTATCCCGCGGATAGCGTTGTAAGAATAAGAACCGGCGAAGAAAAAGCGGTATAGACCAGTAATGAACGGAGCGAATTATGAAAAAAATTATGGCAGTTTTTCCGACGGAAAGAGAGGAAAATGTTAAGGGGGAACTTTACAAACTTGATATCGGCGGAATGCTTATAACCCATCTTATAGGCCTTGGCCTGCCACGCGGCTCGGACAAAAAAGAGAAAAAATATTACGAGCAGCCGAAAACAAAATTGGAAATTATCGTTACCGACCCCGCCTGCGATATTGCAGTTGAAATACTTATGAAATGCCTGCACACGGGTAAAATCGGCGACGGAAAAATTTTCATCTCACATGTTGAAGATGCAATAAGAATAAGAACCGGCGAAAGAGGGCCGATAGCGGTGTAACTGAACACGGAACAGTCACGGAATAAAGAACACGGAACTGAATCGGAACAAAACATGAAACAGACACGGAAAGTTCTGTGCCAGTTCAGTGGTGTTTATGAAAAAAATTGAATGTCTCTGTGAAAATGTCAAAGCCGAGGATTTGAAAAAATCGCTCTACTTACTTCCCATCGGCGGTTTTTTTATGGATACCATAAATGCCGTCGCTTTCAAAAGGGATTCCGAAAACCCGCAGGTTAAATTTGTAGAACGCCCTCGTATAAAAATTGAAATTTTCGTGAAAGACGAGGATGTTGAAAAAACGGTTCAGATACTTCTTGATGTCATTAAAAAAGGGGTTTTTGGCGACGGAAAAATCTTCATAATGCCCGCCGACGATGTCATCCGCGTCCGCTCCGGTGAACGCGGTCCTGAAATGCTGTAGATACAATTACAAATTGAGAATTAAGAGTTGAGAATTGCAAATGTTAAAATTCATAATTCTTAATTTTCAATTTTCTATTCTTAATTGCCTTTACTATGAGACCCGTACTTGTCGGATTGATGTATATTCTTTCCTTTATTTTTGCGGTGCTTCTTGCCGTTTCAATGAGAAAATTTCTTTTCGATCTGATAGAGCCGCTTGTCTACTGTGAAAATCCGTCCGCAATATTATTAAATCTTCCGATGAATATCTCGTCATACATCCCGCTTGTTATTGCCGGATTTTTTTTAAATTTCGTCAACTATCCCGAAGTACGCCGATATATTTGGAATGTTATCTGGTCGTCAATTTTCGGCATCACCATTTTTAATTTTCTGAAAATTGCTTTCATATATCTGTCGGCAAGCATAACATTTCCGTCGGAAAAATTTTATTATTTCTGGGAGAATATTTTGCTCTACATAATTTCCGGATTTTTAATAACGATCTTTTCAATTTTGCTCAAAAAGCGTGAAATGGACAGAAAAGTCACGCTAATCCCTTCATTTTTGACGATTTTGTGGCTGATTCTGGTGGGGAAACTTAAACTGAATAGCAATTTTGATTACTCAACTGCCGTTTTTTCCGCCGCCCTACCTTCATTTATAATTTTTCTGAAATCGTAAAAAGTACTTTGCTCGATACTCCGCTGTGCCAGCGTCTTCTCGCCTTTTACCGCTTCCAGTGCCACCCGCACCTTGTAGCCCGCCTCGAATTTCTTCCGCATCGTCACTTCCTCCTACGCAGTCTCCG
>PEVQ01000067.1:0-147 GCA_002780205.1 Elusimicrobia bacterium CG06_land_8_20_14_3_00_38_11 | reverse complement strand
TAATGCTATACGAAAAAGCGGCTGAATATGCGTTGAAAAAAGGCATTGTTATTGCAGATACAAAATTTGAATTCGGGGTAGTGGACGGCAAGATTATTTTGATTGATGAAGTTTTTACGCCGGATTCCTCAAGATTCTGGAATAAAG
>PEVQ01000076.1 GCA_002780205.1 Elusimicrobia bacterium CG06_land_8_20_14_3_00_38_11 | reverse complement strand
TGAAGAAGGACTTTTGTTTTCAGAATCAAACAGCAGGTTTATTATTGAGGTAAAAAAGGAAAAAGAAGAAAAATTTAAAGAAATATTAAAAGGCAACATTTATGCAAAAATCGGAAAAACTATAAACAGTAAAAAATTTACCGTTATAGGGACCAATAATAAAAAAATACTGGATGCCGACATTTTTGAATTAAAAAAATGCTGGCAGGAAGGGTTGAATTATGACTAAAAAATTTATTTTTGTTACAGGCGGGGTTGTTTCATCTTTAGGAAAAGGAATTACAACTGCTTCTGTTGGTCTTCTTCTTAAAAGCAGGGGCTTGACTGTGAGTGTCCTGAAAATTGACCCATACCTAAATGTTGACCCGGGAACGATGAGCCCTTATCAGCATGGCGAGGTTTTTGTCACAGAAGATGGTGCAGAAACTGACCTGGATTTGGGCTATTATGAAAGATTTTTGGATATGAATATGTCAAAGATGAACAATATCACCGCAGGGCAGATTTATGAGACAGTACTAAAGAAAGAAAGGCGCGGTGATTATCTTGGCAGGACAGTTCAGGTAATCCCGCACATTAGTGACGAAATAAAATCAAGAATAAAAAAAGTAAGCGAGACATCACAAATAACAATTGTTGAGTTAGGTGGAACGGTTGGTGATATTGAGGGTCTACCATTTTTAGAGGCAATAAGACAGTTTAATAGAGATGTGGGGGTTGATAATGTTTTGTATATTCATTTGACACTTGTCCCGTATATCAAAGCAGCTGATGAACTCAAAACCAAGCCCACACAACAATCGGTAGGAAAACTGCGAGAGATTGGTATTGAACCGAACATCATAATAGCAAGAACCGAAAAACGGTTGACGGAGGAAACCAAATCAAAAATATCACTGTTCTGCAATGTCACAAAAGAGGCAGTAATAGAGGAGATAGATGTTGGCGCTGGAAACATCTATTCAGTTCCTTTAATATTGAGACAGCAAAAACTGGATGATATAATTCTAAAATTTCTCGGACTTAAGTCAAAGAAACAAAATATGGATAAATGGAAAAAAATGATTGGAAATAAAAAAAACAAAGATGTGGTCATAGGTATTTGCGGAAAATATATTGGTTTGAAAGATGCATACAAGAGCATACAGGCAGCATTGATTCATTCTGGAGTTAAAAACAGTGTAAATGTAAAAGTAGAATATATTGATGTGGAAAGTAAAAATTTGGATGAGAATTTAAGAAGCGTTGATGGAATAATTCTTCCGGGTGGATTTGGTGAAAGAGGGATTGAAGGAAAGATAAGGGTTGCAAAATTTGCCAGAGTTAATAAAATTCCATTTTTGGGAA
>PEVQ01000011.1 GCA_002780205.1 Elusimicrobia bacterium CG06_land_8_20_14_3_00_38_11 | reverse complement strand
AACATCGTCTCCTGTCTTATCATATTTTGCTTTCCACAAAATTTTCGTCATTCCCTGCGTATTCAAAAATCCGAGATATTCGTAAGTTTTGTAATTTCCGACCTGGTCATATATCTGCTTGATGGTTTTAGCAGCTTTTTCGCCGCCGAACGCTTCACGCATCGTATCGTCAAAATCCCTGCCGAATTTCACGGGGTCGTTTGTTTTCATTCCGTTAAGTATGTTTTCCAAAACCGGATTCGCAATCATTTTTATGTCTTTATTCGTCTTGCCGACCGGTTCCGCATATAGACCTGCTATCAAAAAAAATCCTAAAAAAACCGCCGTAAATTTTTTAATCACAAAATCACCGCCTTGTCGCCGTTTTTAATTCCTGCGGCGTTCGCCTCGTCGGTATCAACATGAAATTCAAGTGTCATATCCTGACGGACCCGGGCGACGACATTGTCAAAAACAAGTCCTCTTTCCCCATCAATCTTTACACGAATTGTTTCGCCGTCTTTCAACTGAAAAAATTCTGCGTCAGCCGGCGTCATATGGACATGCCTTTTCGCGATGATACAACCTTCTTTAATTTCAATCAGCCCATTTGGACCGATTAGTGTTATCGGTGCAGAATTTTTTGTATCGCCGGAAATTCTAACGGGGACGCTTATACCGAGCATAAATGAATCTGTTTTTGAAATCTCCACTTGCGTCGCTTTTCTTACGGGGCCGAGCACGCGGACTTTCTTAATTTCACCCTTCGGACCTTTTATTGTAACCGATTCTTTGGAAGCGAATTCGCCGGGCTGCATCAGGTCCCTGTCTTTCGTAAGTTTGTAATCCTTGCCGAAAAGTTTTTCCAAATCTGCGGCACAAATGTGTATATGTCTGTTTGAAACATTCGCAATCATCGGTTTTTTAGCCCTTTTCTCTCTTAACTTGATTTTTTCAGTTATCCTTTCCGCAAGTTCATCCATAAATTTACTCCATTCTGAATCCTGTAATTTTTTCTTGTGAAATTCTTCTATCTAAAAACAAAATTTTTATTCTATATGGTTTACTGTCTAATAATTCAAATTTCGGATTTT
>PEVQ01000160.1 GCA_002780205.1 Elusimicrobia bacterium CG06_land_8_20_14_3_00_38_11 | reverse complement strand
CTGTGATAATCTGTGGCTTATCTTGTATATGTCAAAATCATTCGTTAGAATAATTACTTCCAGAATGAAAGAAAAAGGCATAGGGGTAAGACAACTTGCCCGCAAATGCGGTATAGACGCAAGTTTCATATCAAAGGTTATCCAGGGAAAAAGAAACCCTCCGTCCGACGAAAAAATAATAGAAAAACTCGCTTCTTTTTTATCCGTTGATCCGTTAATGCTTACTATTTACACCGGAAAAATACCTTCCGTTATGCAACCGCTTTTAGAAAACGAGTCGCTCGTGAAACAGTTGCTGCTTAAAAAACCGTTGGTTTTTGAAGAGAACAGATATAAAAAAAAACTTTCTGTATCTTCTTCGCTCCGCCGTCCTGTTGTCAGCAACAAAACTTATCAAAAATCGGAAATCACCGATGAACTCCTGTAAATAATTCGCTTGACTTATTTATAAAAAATTATATAATAAATTTATTATGCCTACCGAGTTAGAATCTTGGGTTTTGTTAAATCAAATTTCAGTTATAGGTCCTGTCAGGTTCAAAAAACTATTAGATTTTTTTGGCTCTGCTGAAAAAGTCCTATCCGTTTCTGAAAATGATTTATTGCATGTTGAAGGCATTGAGAGAAAAACCGCGGAGACCATAATTGCCGACAGAAAAAAGTTTGATGTCGTAAAAGAACTGGACGAAGCGAAAAAAAACGGGGTGAGAATAATCGCCTCATTTATGGATGAATATCCTCAAACATTAAAGACGATTTATGACTACCCCCCTGTGCTTTATGTAAAAGGTTCGCTTGAAAAAAATGACGCTGTTGCCGTCGGCATCGTCGGCACGAGAAAAATTACTTCTTACGGAAAAATGGTTTGCGAATATCTTGCCCGCGAACTTTCTAATACTGGCATCACCGTCATAAGCGGACTTGCCAGAGGGGTTGACACGATTGCTCATCAGACGGCGATTAACGAAAAAGGAAGAACTATTGCGGTTTTAGGAAACGGGCTTTCACATCATTATCCTCCTGAAAATAGGAAACTGGAAGATAAAATCGCCCAAAACGGCGCCGTTGTTTCCGAGTTTGGTATGCACACAAAACCGGATAAACAAAATTTTCCGAGAAGAAACAGAGTCATCAGCGGGCTTTCGCTGGGTGTCGTCGTAATTGAGGCGGATGAAAAAAGCGGCGCACTGATAACCGCAAAAAGTGCAGTTGAACAGGGCAGGGATGTTTTTGCAATTCCTGGAAATATTTTTTCAAAATTCTCGCGGGGTCCGCACAAACTAATAAAAGACGGCGCAAAACTTGTTGAAACGGCAGACGACATCATCAACGAAATAAATGTTTTGAAAAATTTTGTCAAAAAAACAAAAGACAATCTTAAAATTATAAAAGAAACCAGAAATTTAAGCAATGATTCAGTTGCCGTGCTGGAAGCGATAGGATATGAGCCGGTTCATATAGATGTATTATTTGAGAAAGTAAAAATGCCGATTGAAAAACTTTCCGTAATTCTTCTGGAACTTGTGATGGACGGAGTTATTACGGAGTTGCCCGGAAAAATGTATATCAGAAAGAAATAATACACGAATTAAACACGAATAAAGGCACACATCGCGAACAAGACACGAATAACGGCAAAGACGGGATGCTTCGTTTCACTCAGCATGACACCACAGAAGCAGTCATTCTGAGCCGAAGGCGAAGAATCTTATTCGTAAACATTCGTAATGTGTTATTCGTGTAATTTGTGAAACAAAATATGAAAAATCCGCTTGTAATTGTTGAGTCGCCTACTAAAGCAAAGATGATAACAGGTTTTCTGAAAGGAAAATTTACCGTTATCGCCTCAATGGGTCACATCCGTGATTTGCCGCAGAGAACACTTGGCGTGGACATAAAAAAAAACTTTCAACCGACATATCAGATTCTTCCCGGCAAGGAAGATACGATGAAAAAAATAATTTCTGCCGTCCAGTCGGCAAACGATGTATTCATAGCGACCGATTATGACCGTGAGGGTGAGGCAATCGGATGGCATATTACCTCGGCAAGCGGTCTTGAGGTGAAAAAAATAAAAAGAATTGTTTTTCATGAAATTACCAAGTCGGCGATTGAGGACGCAATAAAAAATCCGCGTCCGCTTGACTTAAATCTTGTTGATGCCCAGCAGTCAAGAAGAATTTTGGACCGTCTCGTCGGGTATCAAATAAGTCCGCTTTTAGGAAAAAATGTCCGAAAAGGACTTTCGGCGGGAAGGGTGCAGTCGGTTACGCTCCGTCTTATTATTGAACGGGAAAATGAAATCAAAAATTTCACCGGGCAGGAGTATTGGACCATTTCATCTCAACTTAACAAAAACGGTCAGTCCTTCAATGCGGATTTAATTTCTAACGGCGGGAAAAAATACTATGCTTCAACCGCCTATCAGTTATTCGCAGAAAAGTACACTGTAAAAACGACATCAATAAAAACGGAAGCGGAGGCAAAAAAAATAATTGACGCTCTAAAAGGCGGCGAATTTGTTGTCTCGAAGGTTGTAAAAAGCGAAAGAATAAAAAATCCGTTGCCGCCGTTTATGACATCCACACTTCAAAGAGATGCGGTCAATAAATTGGGGTTCAGTTCAAACAGGACGATGGCTATCGCACAAAAATTATATGAAAACGGACTTATTACTTATATGAGAACCGATTCTTTGGATTTGTCAAAAGTTGCACAAAAACAAGCATCCGAGTATATCAATAAAAATTTCGGCAAAGAATATCTTCCGACGAAAATACGCATTTACAAAACAAAAAGCAAATCGGCGCAAGAGGCACACGAAGCAATTAGACCGACAGATGTGGCGAAAACCTCTCAGACATTAAAACTTGAAACCGATGAAAAAAAACTTTATGAACTTATCTGGTTGAGATTTGTCGCCAGCCAGATGTCGTCGGCTATGATAAATACTGTAACTGTTGATATAAAGGTAAAAGATTATATTTTTCACGCAACCGGTTCATCAGTAAAATTTGACGGCTATCTGAAAATTTATCCGGAAGATTTGCAGGATTCAATGTTGCCGGATATAAATGAAGAGGATAAACTTGTATCGGAAAAACTCATTCCGAAGCAGCATTTTACCGACCCCCCGCCGAGATATAACGAGGCATCCCTGATAAAAACACTTGAAGAACGCGGCATAGGAAGGCCGTCAACATACGCACCGACCGTTTCAACGCTTAAAAACAGGGGATATGTGCAAATTGAAAAAATGAAATTTGTTCCGCAGGAAGTCGGTTTTACCGTAATGGATATTCTAAAAAAATATTTTCCTGAAATTATTGACTTGAATTTTACTGCGGAAATGGAAGAAAAACTTGATAAGATTGCTGAAGGTAAAATTGAATGGTCAAAAATGTTGTCGGATTTCTATACCCCTTTCGCTAAAACGCTCAACATCGCAAAATCAAATATGGAAAATGTCAAAAAAGTCATTGAGACCGACGAGAAATGTTCAAAATGCGGTTCTCCGATGGTTATACGCGATGGCCGGTTTGGAAAATTTATGGCTTGTTCAAATTTCCCGAAATGCAAAAACACCATTCCACTTGATAAGGACGGAAAAAAAATTGTTCCGGAAAAAAGCAACGAAATCTGCGAAAAATGTGGAAAACCGATGTTAATAAAATCAGGTCGTCGCGGAAAATTTCTCGCCTGCAGCGGTTATCCCGAATGCAGAAATACAATGTCTTTGGACAAAGAAGGTAAAAAAATTATTCCCGAAAAATCGGATGAGGTATGCGAAAAATGCGGCAGACCAATGTTGGTAAAATCGGGTCGCCGAGGGAAATTTCTCGCGTGTAGCGGTTATCCCGAATGCAAAAATACAAAAAATATAGACAAAGGAAATGATGAAGCAACTGAAAAATCAGGAACAATTGTTTGAAAATATAGAAAAGTTCATACAGTTTTTGAAGATTCAAAAAAACATCTCGGAAAATACCGCTCTTGCTTACCGTCGGGATATAGAACAATTCAGCAGGTTTTTACAGATAAAAAACCTCAATATAAAAAATGTTGATAAATTCACCGTCAGGGATTATCTGGCGAATGTTCTTCAGCCGGTTGAAAAAAAATCCAGCATAATAAGAAAGATTGCGGCATTAAGGGGATTTTTCAATTTTCTTGTTAAATGCAAAGTGCTTATCATATCGCCGATGGATTTTGTGCTTACTCCGAAGGCAGAAAAACATCTCCCGAATTTTTTAACCGTCGGCGAAATTAATCTCATTCTGTCCTCTACGGATACTTCAAAAATTTCCGGATTAAGAGACAGGGCAATTTTGGAATTATTGTATTCTTCGGGATTAAGAATTTCGGAACTTACAACTCTGAGTAAGACCGATGTTGATTATTTTTCAGGCACGGTTAAAGTTATGGGCAAGGGGGGGAAGCAGCGGCTTGTTCCCGTCGGTGATATTGCTCTTGATATTATAAGAAAATATCTGAAAATGCGCAACGATTCTTCCGCTGTTTTGTTTGCCGGGAATAAATTACAAAAGTTATCGGCAAGATGCATCCAGAAAATGCTGAAAAAATATCTTAAAAAAGCAGGCATCACAAAAAAAATCACACCCCATTCGTTGAGACACACATTCGCCACCCATCTTCTTGATAACGGATGCGATCTAAGAAGCGTTCAGGAAATGTTAGGACATAAGAATCTTGCTACGACTCAAATTTACACTCATGTAACCAGCCAGATGATGAAAAAAATTTATGACAAAGTTCATCCGCGGGCATAAAGACAAAGAGAATTAGAGAATTAGAATTACTCTGTGTTCTCTGTGTTCTCTGTGGTGAATGCCTTTGACGGTACTGTCAAAATAAATATGAAAAGAGTGGACGAAAATGTTGAATTTTTTTCAGTGCTTCAGTGGCTAATGAATTACAAAGGCGCCACAGGAGTACACAGAAATAACACAGAAAAAACTTCTGTGAACTTCTGTGACATTCAGTGGCTAAATTTGACATTATGCCTTTGACTTTGAGGATGTATTATGCAGGAAAAAATAAAAATAGTTATGGAAGAAACCGGTTGCGACGAGGGGCAGGCGCAGATTGCCCTTGAGTCGTGCAATTACAACATATCAAAATCCATAACAAAGATATTTGATTTACTTAAGGATATAGTCGTTGTAAAAGGTAAATTTTACACATATGGAGTGCATCTTTATGGAATGATTATGATAATCGTGGATATAAATCATCGTCGGCATTTAAGGACGCGTGCTCTCGTAACATATAATCCAAAAGTTTACGAAACGGATTTGCAGCAGAACTGGTACGAATACGATAAAAAACTTTACACGGCACGACTTTTGCCGGGAAGTATGCAGGACGTCACGCTGAGTATAGAAAAAAAAATCGTGGAGGAAATTTTGGATGAATATAGCGAAAGTTTTTTTACTGCGGTAAAAAAAAATAATATTATGGAAGTTGCCGATATTTTGGAGGACATATTAAGAGAGCCGCTGAAAACATCCGCCGTTAATTTTGAGATTTTAAATGAGGAACTTAATCTCACGCAATTCAAAAAGATATCCGACAGAATTTTTCCTCCGCAGATGGAGTTTGAATTCAAGGAATATGATTTCGGTTTGGTTGACCTGCTTAAAATTGATGTAATGCCGGTTGCTTATGACGGCGATTTTATATTACAAGCCGGGCGTCTTATGCCGGGCGACGAAATTGCCGTTCTTATTAATGACACAAGGGAGATATCGCAATATTTAAGCGGTCTTATCGGCGGAAGAAACATTTTCGGGGCAATTGCAATCCCGTGTAAAATTCATGAGATTACACATTCAAAAAACGGCGTTGCGATTATGGTTCGCCTTGCCGCAGGTGTGGTGGGGCAGGTGACCGTATCAGAGAATACGCCGATAAAAGTTGTGAAATGGGTTAGTAGAAGCGGATTTTTCAACCGGATGTTTTTCAGATTTTACTTGATTTTTTTCAAATTATTTGAGAAAATAAAAAAGAAATCACGAATAAAGGCACACGAATAGAATAAAGGTACACATCACGAACAAGACACGAATAACGGCAAAGGCGAGATGCTTCGTTTCACTCAGCATGACATTACGAAAGCAGTCATTCTGAGCCGAAGGCGAAGAATCTTATTCGTGAACATTCGTGACAAAATTCGTGATGTGTTGTTCGTGAATTTATGGAGGGTGAAAATGAGTAATGTATCAATGAAGGGTTTATTGGAGGCGGGTGTCCATTTCGGGCATCAGACAAGTCAGTGGAATCCCAAAATGGGAAAATTTATTTTCGGGCACCGGAACAAGATTCATATTATTGACCTTGCCAAGACGGTGAAGGAGTTAAAAAAGTCATGCAAGTTTGTCCGAGATGTTGCTGCCGCAGGTGCGTCTGTTCTTTTTGTCGGGACAAAACAGCAGGCGCAGGAGATTGTGAAAAATGAGGCGGTAAGGTGCGGCGCCAATTATGTTGTATCCAGATGGTTGGGCGGTACTTTGACCAATTTTGAGACCATCAAGAAAAACATTGCACGGCTTAATGATTTGGAAAAAATGAAAGCCGACGGTATTCTTGAAAAACTTCCGAAAAAAGAAATATCCGTCTTAACGAAGGAGATGAAAAAACTGTCCATCGCCCTTTCGGGAATTAAAAATATGCAGTCCTTACCCGGACTCATATTTGTCGTGGACCCCGTTAATGAAAAAACCGTTATCGCGGAAGCCCGCCGTCTTAAAATTCCGGTAGTTGCCGTTTGTGATACAAATAGCGATCCCGATGCGGTTGACCATTGTATTCCCGGAAACGATGACGCTATAAAATCCATATCACTGCTTGTAGGCGTCGTTGCGGATGCTGTTATAGAAGGTAAATCTGCTATTAAGGATGCAGCCGTCCAGTCGTCCTCAGGCGGACAAAATATATCGCCGGAGGAAAAATTTTCTTCCGATGAAGAAATACCAATAACGGAGGAAAAAGAAATTGTAAAAGAATAGGAAGGCGGGATTAAGGATTACTAAGGGGAGCATAAAATACTTTACATGAAAAGGATGTCATTCTGAGCCGAAGGCGAAGAATC
>PEVQ01000032.1 GCA_002780205.1 Elusimicrobia bacterium CG06_land_8_20_14_3_00_38_11 | reverse complement strand
CTCGGCGAGTTCTCAAAAGGAATGCTTCAGAGGGTAGGCGTCGCACAGGCGATTATTCATAAACCGCAACTTTTAATTCTTGATGAACCCTTCACCGGTCTTGACCCGATTGGGCTGAAAGATATGCGTGACATTATTTTACATCTGAAAAGCGAGGGTAAAACGGTGTTTTTTTCATCGCACATAATTTCTGAGGCGGAAAAAATCTGCAGCCGCGTTGCTATAATTTATAAAGGAAAACTTTTAAGAATAGTAAAAATAAAAGAAATCAAGCCGAATACGCTTGAAGATATTTTTATATCAGAAATAAAACAAGAAGAAAATAAATTTGCGGAATAACCCCATTTCAATGGGGTTGTCAATGGAGCAAATTTACATCATAATGTAGCCCACCCTTCAGGGTGGGTGAGCGAAGCGAATTATGAAAAACATATTGTCGATTGTAAAATACACCGTTAAAGAGAATATAAGACACAAGATTTTTTACATACTTATTCTTTTTGCGTTAGCCATCATCGGTGCGGATATACTTTTCGGCGTGCTCGCCGGCGACGAACAGGTCCGATTGCTTCTTGATATGGGAATGGTTGCTATTGAAATTTTTGGCCTGCTTGTTGCCATTTTTGTTTCTGTTTCTCTCGTGCTTGAAGAGATTGAGGCAAAGACAATCTATCTTTTATTATCCCGTCCGATAAAAAGAACCGAATACATTCTGGGCAGATATTTCGGTATGATTTTGACCGTCGGTATCGGTCTTTTGATGATGGTTGCCGTGCATCTCGGATTTTTACTTGCCATCGGATGGGAAAGCGAACTTGCCTATTTTTATTCCATTTTCGGAATTTTTTTGAAAATCATACTTATCTCTACCATCGCACTTTTCTTCTCGCTTTTTTCCACATCTAGCGTAGCATCAATTGTTTTTACGATATTTTTCTGGATACTGGGTTATCTCGGCACCGAACTTCAATTTTTATCTTCTAAAATAGGCAACATTTTTTTGAAAATAACTGTAAAGTTTTTCTTTTATGTAATTCCCAATTTCCAGTATCTCAATTTCAGAGACCGGTATGAAAATATTGACTATCATATGGTTGTTCCGATAACATACACTCTTGTCTATTCAATTGTCTGTCTTATTTTGTGTTCAATACTTTTTTCCAAGAAAGAATTTTAATTCGCAATAAATGTAGCCCCCGACTTCAGTCGGGGGTGAGCGTAGCGAATAGGGGGTGATAAAAGTGGCTGAAACAGTTGTTGTTGTTTCAAAGATTAAGAAGATGGGCAAGGAAGCGGGTTTAAGAACCGGCAAGGACTATATTGAGGCGTTATCCGCAAAAGTTGATAGTTTAGTTAAGGCATCCATTGAGAAAGCAAAATTAGACGGTAAAAAGAAAACGATGGGCGCAGAAGATTTGATATAAAAATGAGTGGTTAGTGGCTGAGTGGTTAAGTGGATAAGTGGTTGGTCTTTACTAATCACTTATTCACTAATCACTTAAACACTTTTTCTTAACACTTAATCACTTAGTCACTTAATCACTAACTTTCTATGATT
>PEVQ01000192.1:873-1015 GCA_002780205.1 Elusimicrobia bacterium CG06_land_8_20_14_3_00_38_11 | reverse complement strand
TTTTGCCGAAAAAATTTCTTGACAAATCAAAAATAATTTAGTAAAATCAGCAAAGTTTATGGAAGAATATTGTTTTGACAGTTTTATAGTAAGCAACCCAAATTTTCCAAAGCGGTTTTCGGTTTGCGGGATATCGCTCAAA
>PEVQ01000192.1:707-849 GCA_002780205.1 Elusimicrobia bacterium CG06_land_8_20_14_3_00_38_11 | reverse complement strand
ACTTACGGCAGGAATTGTCGTTTTTCACCGTCGGGCGCACCGTCGGTAAATTCAAAAAAAAGTATGGCGTAAATATGGCGTAACTATGCCAAAATTGATAAAAAGCTGTAAGAACAGGCATATGGTTATAAAAATGAAAAAA
>PEVQ01000192.1:0-691 GCA_002780205.1 Elusimicrobia bacterium CG06_land_8_20_14_3_00_38_11 | reverse complement strand
GTAAAATAGAAAAAAAAGTAATATCAGAGAGTAAATTGCCGGTGTGTCTTAAGAGCATAGGAATGCTCTCATAAGGCGGGGGTCGACGGTTCGATTCCGTCCGCTGGCAAAAAAAATAGAAAACGGGCAGAAACTTAAATGTGTTCTGCGGGAGGTTTTTGTGAAAAAGTTGTTTGCTGTTTTATTGGTTGCTGTTTTGTTTTACGGTTGTGCGTCAAGTCCCGATAAAGGGACTGTTTCCAAAGAGGGCGAAATTGAGAGAGAATGGGTTGAACAAGGCATAACAAAAAGTTTTGTTTTTGCCAGAGGAATCGGTGCTGCCGATCAGACACTTGAAAATAAAACGCAGAAAATGGCAACTTCAAGAAATTCGGCGATTGTTAATGCCCAGTACAATATGCTTTCCGTAGTAAAAGGGGTTCAACTTGAAGGTGGAATCACTGTTGAAAAAGCGATTGAAACCGACTCAATGCTTGCGACAAGTATTGATGCCGCTATAAAAGGAGCGCAGGTTGTCCGAAGCGAGTGGACGGCAGATGACGGATGCGTTGTCGTGCTTCGTCTTTCCAAAAAAGCATTGAAAGAGATGGGTTTGAAAATCGTCGGCGAATAAAAAGAAACTGTTGCTGCCCTGAATTTTTGAGACGGTAATATATAACAAATGTTGTATAACATTTGTTAGGTTCTGTAA
>PEVQ01000042.1 GCA_002780205.1 Elusimicrobia bacterium CG06_land_8_20_14_3_00_38_11 | reverse complement strand
AAAACACAATATCCAAATTATTCTGAAACCACTGACAGACCAAATCCATTTTTTTATCCCCCCGGTTTTATTCGGTTACATTCGGGTGCTCTCTTATATCTTTTCAGGAAACAGTCATATAATTCCTTCTCTTTTTTTCGCCAGTTTTCCTGAAACAAACAATATCTGAAAAAACAGTTGTTACTTTTGAGAATTTTTTTTATTTTAACATTTTTATTCGAGTGTTTTAAGTGCTCTTTCAGTCGTTTCTTTATATTCTTTGTACTTCCTATATAAAACGCTTCTTTTTCAGTCAGTAATTCATAAACCCCGTTTTTTTCAGGCGAATGTTTTATTACTGTTTCAATGAGTAGCGGATAAACACAAGAAAAGACAGAAACAAATGCAAAATACCTATCGCATGATAATCTTTTTTTGTAAGACGGTATTCCGAGTTCTTTCCGATAATAACAAACTGTCCTTCTTGAGACAGAAAGAGCAAATTCATTTTTTAGTAAATCCTTAATTTGAGCATCATTAAAAGTCAAAGATGACTTTTTTTCAAACAACTTTTTTAGATATATTTTATTTACATCTTTTGTGGTCTGAAAAAATGTTCTTAACCGTTTTTCCTCGCCAAACGGCGTGAGCACCGAAAGATTATTTACCAACCGGGAAATCCAACTGATATCCACCGACCCGGGAAGCATTTTTACCAATTGTGTCTGGCTGAACGGTGCCAAATCACTGATATTACCCGTTTTTAGATACCGCCGCTGTTGTTTAATTACCCCTTTTAAGACCCTGTGCGTAAGCAGGTTTCTTGAATTTATTCTTTTTATTTTATATGCAAGATACGAAGTATTTTTAAGCCCTGCCTGCGTGCAAGTGCGGGACGAATTCCCAGAAATAATATAAATTTTGTTAAGAACATTATCGGTATATCTAATAACGAAATTTTTGTTGTTGGTTGATATTACCGCCACTACTTTTTTAGAATATTTTTTATTGCTGAAAGTCCTTCCGTTAGATAATTTTTTTTCTTTTTCTACAACCCTTTTAAATAGCGACGATGCTTCTACTTTTTTAACAAAAACTTTGTATTTCTGTAACGGTAATTCCAATAAATTTGCAAAGATGATGCTGCCGATTTTTGTATTTTTTACTCTACCAATTTTTCTATCTTTCCTTTGAGTTGTTCAACCGTAAACGGTTTTATCAGATAATCGTCGGCGCCGGCTTTGATGATTTTTTCTTTTATTTCTTTGGAAGAATAGGCAGTTATTGCTAAAATTTTCATATCTTTTTCTGATTTGTCCAAATGTTCCAACACCTCAAAACCATTCATTCCCGGAAGCCGAATATCAAGTATCAACAAATCCGGCTTAAACTCAGCGATTCTTTTTCCCGCTATAAAGCCCTCGGTTATGGTTTCAATTTTTATTTTTTTGTAAAATTTTTTAATCGCTCTGGAAATGAACTCCAAAATATCTTCATTGTCGTCAACTATAAGGATTTTTTTTGTAGCGGGCGAATTGCCATTCGCCGTTTTTTCATTGGATAGCAATCCAACCGCTACATTATCCGGAATTGGCATTTCGTATTTTTTAAGGAACTCAACCAAATCGTTCCATTTTATCCTTCTATGCCCGCCGGGCGTTTTGTATGCTTTAAGCAGCCCCTTGTCAATCCAATCAATAACCGTTGAAATATCCGCATTTACCATTTGTGAAATCTGATAGGTTGTTAATGGTTTCATCTGCCCCCCCAATAATCCTAAAAATCCCAACTAGCCCAATATAAGTATAAAGTATTTTCGGAGTTTTGTCAAGAGGAAAGATTTTAGGCGTATTCCCGATGGATAAATTATCGTCGGTAAAATACAAGTTTGTGATTTTTTACACAAATAAAAAATCACCAAGTTATCATTGGTGATTTGTCCATACCCCGCTTATGTGTCTTCTTATGGAATCTTCAAGCATTTATCTATTTGTTATTATTTTCATTCTTAAAGATTTTTATATTCCCTGACGGCGAAAGATAAACTTCTTCTAATTGGGACAAATGTTCCAATTGCCATAGTTTATTATACATTGAATCTTTTTTTACTTTTTGTTCTATATATGGAGTCCTGCTCAAAATCACATAACCGATTTTATTCTCGCTTAAAATCCTTTTTGCTTTTTTCAAATCCGTTTCAAGGAAAAACTTTTCAAGTATAATAAGACCCTGCGGCTCAAGATGCATATTGGTTGCAACGGTCGGTCTTTCGGCGACATAAACGATGCCATTGCCGTATTCGGATGCCGATGGTAACACTCCATATTCAGGATTACTGCAAGAAACTTTCGGCGAGTTTTCTTTAAGCCATAAAAATGACTGATAATACTCCTTAAAATCATTTTTCGTTATTTTGTGAATACCGTATCCGTAAAAAGTAAAAATTAAAATTGCAGGGATAGAAACTAAAAATTTTGATGTTTTTAACGGTTTTTTATTTTTGAGGATTTGCTCAATTTTGATTTTTGAATTTACCGACGATTGTTTTCCGTTTTTGAGGATTTGCTCAAAAATGTAGGCGACCAGAATTGCAAAATTTACTGAAAATAATCCGGAGAATCTTGCTCTTTTCAGTGTTAAAATTCCTAATATAACGGTTGAAATTAAAAGAAATATTTTTTCAAATGCCGGAACTTTAACAGTATCTTTTAAAAACACAACGACACCGTATAAAACAATAACCAATATAACCGCAACAAATGTGATATCTAACATTCCGGAGGTAGATGTAATAAATGACTCAAATTCTCCGAATTCGCTGAAAAATTGAGGCGGACTGCTACTTAAAAAATTTATTCCGGCGAAAAGTCCTCCCAAAAAACCACCCGAAAAAAGTAGTGCGTAAAAAATCAGGAAAACTGCAAATAACCCTGCCATAATTATAAACTTTCTCTTTTTTGAAAAAACAACGAGGCACTGAAAAAAATAAAAAATCAAAAACAACAATAAAAAAATCCATATCATATACGGCTGAAAAAGAGAAATAGTATCAAACGAGATTGCATAAATTTTTTTCCAGTACGGATTACGCAGTAACATCACGCCAGAAAGAGCAGTTGCATAAGTTATAATTGCCGTCTGAAATAATCTATCGGAGGTTTTTTTTGCCAAAATATCAAAAATCATTTTGACAAGCACGGATATTCCTAAAATCAAGATAAAAATTGTTGAACCGACCCAAGTCCCGACTGATATGAAAATAATTATGCCGGACAAAAAAGCATATAATAATGATTTTTTTACGGCAAAAATAAAAAACAAAATAATTAAAATGAAAAAAAACGGTTCTGCAAAATGGTGGTCAAATCTTGCAAAAGTCGTATATAAAATGTGAAAAGGCATAATAGCAAAAACGACGGATGCAAAAATGGAATTTTTTTCCGACAAAATATTTTTAGAAAAAAAATAAACAGGAAAAATTGTTACGGCTCCTATTATAGGCGGTAATAATGCGCAAATCCATTCAATAAGTTTAACGGACGGGAAACCCAATCCCAAAATTAGACATAAAACTGCAGTTAGGTAATCAAAAACCGGGGGCCAGAAATGGTGTGTTCCGTGCGGAAAATTAAGAAACGGTTCAAAAAGAGGAAGTTTCGGAAAATTTTGGATGGCTGATTGAACTCTTAATAGATGACAATAAGCGTCGGAATCACCTGTAAAAAATAAGATTTGCCCGTTATAGATTTGATTGAAAAAATTTGAAACCCGCAAAAAAAGTGCAGAAAAAAATATCAATAATAAAATCTTTTTACTGTTCATTTATCTGTATGATTTTGTGACGGGACTTTTCGCCTCTTTTTATAAAGATTTCGTTTTTTCTAACCTTAAAATGTTCGGCAAGAAATTCAATCAGTTTTTTATTTGCTTTTCCGTCAACAGCAGGGGCGGTAATATAAACTTTATACAAGGCATTCTCAAATTTTATATCGTTTTTTCTTGCATTCGGGATAACTTTGATTTGTAAAATCATAAACTTTCAATTAGTCCAATTGATCTAATTGGATTTTTCCAGTTTTCTTATAATTCCATACAAACTTTTATTAACGGGTACGGGAACTTTTAGTTTTTCTGCGATTTTTACAACCGCACCGTTCAGCGAGTCAATCTCGGTTTTTCTCTTGGCTAAAATATCAGCGAGCATTGAATTGGTGTTTTCTGATGTTGCAAGACATATATTTTTTATTCTCTGTGCGACATCGGAAAACAGAATTTTTATTTTCATCTTTTTGGCAACTGTTACAACCTCTTTTCCCGCCTCCACGGCAACCTCAAAAAGATTTTTGTAATTGATTATTTCCCCGTTTCTGACGCCGGAAATCGCAGCGACAGGATTTATTGCACAGTTCAAAACAAGTTTTGACCAAATTACTGACTCAATCTTACTGCTTAAAGTTATCTTTATCCCGCACTCATTAAAAATATCTGCGACTTGTCCGGAAAAATCGCTTTTTTCAATTATAGTATCTCCTTTACCCATGTGAATAATCTCGCCTGATTTTACAAGCGTTGAAGATTCCGATGTAATCCCGCTGATAATCGTTTTTTTATAAAAATATTCGGAGAAAACTTCATAATTTCCGAGGCCGTTTTGGAGAGTTAAAATAACCGTATTTTTACCCATCATTTTTTTTATTGACGGAACAGTTGAAATTGTATCGTAGGATTTTACAAGAATTATTATAAGGTCAGGGCGGCATATTTCAGCGGGATCGGTTGTTATTTTTAATTTTGAAGACGGGATGGTTGTTTTTGTAATGCCCGAAATTCTAATTCCGTTTTTTTTAAGTATTTTTTCTGTTTTTTTATTTCTTGTTAAGATACAAACATCATTACCGCCTTTTGACAAAATTCCAGCAAAAAGCGTGCCCATCGCACCTGCACCGATGATAGTTATTTTCATTTTAAGAAATCTATGCATTACCGAAGCCGACTTTTCTTTCCAATTCTGAAGAAACTCTCACCGTACCGAATTTGTCTTCGTATTTTTTTATGTTATCCGCAAGTGCCTGTAAGAACTTTTTTGCGTGGGCGGGGCTTGTAATTATTCTGGCACGCACTTTCGCTTTCGGCTGCTGCGGCTGGACATACACAAAATCAAAAACAAATTCCGTCTCATTATGCGTTATAAATGCAAGATTGGAATAACTTCCTTGCGCCGTTACATCATCAAGTTCAATCTGTATTTGAACCGGTTTCTGCTCGCCTGTTTCGGACATTGTCTTTACCTCCTTGAAATTTTTTCCCCACTTGGTATAAACAAGTTTGTTATCAGCGTTCGCTCGGAAATTCAAAAACTTCGTTCTTGATTTCACTCGCTCGTTTGATAATAAATATGTTTTCCCTTACTGAATTTTTTTGGTTCCGACATAAAAT
>PEVQ01000134.1 GCA_002780205.1 Elusimicrobia bacterium CG06_land_8_20_14_3_00_38_11 | reverse complement strand
TCACACCGAAAACCCATACAGAAAGGCCAAAATCACACCGAAAACCCATGCAGAAAGGCCAAAATGTGACCGAAAACCCATGCATGCTAATTGCCCGGTTGGCTTTCCCCTGGAAGTTTAATCGAGTAGCCTTCAAGCCAGGCTATCAGCTGCCAATCATAAAGGCCCTTTTGTATTTTGATGTTCATTTGCCGGCCGTCTGCTAATCTTTGGCCGTTGATTTCTCTTAGTGCTTTTTGGAATTGATCCCTGCGGCGGCGTGGTTCTTTGTGCCAGCCCGCTTCCGGAAGCTGAAGGACCTCAATCAGATTTGAAAGATTGATACAGGCGTTATTGCGCGCGCGGAGATTCGGCTCAAGATAAAGCCAGAGCAAAGAAGCCAGCTCGCTGCGAATCTGTATCATTCCTCTGGGCCGGATCACGGCATGCCTCTGCAGTAATTGCCAGCTGACCGTGCTTGAAAAATAAACCTGAAAATACGATGTATGTTTTCCTTTCTCTATTTTATCGAAACCCACAAAATCACCAAGGAGAGTAAAAAAATAATTTGAGATGTCTTTTATAATTGAGCCTGTGAAATCAAAACAGTAGGGCATTGATTTGAGATCCATAATTAAACTTTTTAACCGGGTTAGATCTCTGCCGCCGAATTTTTTCCAACCGAGGATTTTCGCAAGAGCCCTTGCCATAATAGTAGCATGACAAAGTATAGTGCCGTCTCTCAATGTCGTATGAGGGCAGCCTTGTTCCGCCCAGGCAACCTCAAGAGCCGAAAAAACTTTTTGATGTTGAACCGTTGGAATACCTCTTTCTTTGTGATCGCCGGCGGAAATCTTGCCGCGTATTAAATTGAATTTAGCTATTTCGCCGTCAATGGATCTGAAAACAGCTTTCACTTTATCGCTTTTCTTTTTGTTTGTTGAGAGAGTAAAAAACTCCGGACCGAGGAATGTAGGCCAGGGAACATTTTTTCCGGAAAATGGAACCGGCATTTTATCGGTTTTACCAACTATGTCTTTTGGAATTGGGATCGGTTTAAGGTGACGGAACAGGTCCTGCTGTGTTTTTTCAAAGTAGATGTTTAATTTGCCGGCCGGTTTCTTTACGTTCGACGCCCACCGCTGTTTTAAAAGCGTCGTCAAATACGCTCCCGGATTTCTTTTTTCCTCTTTATGGGTTTGGTATTT
>PEVQ01000136.1 GCA_002780205.1 Elusimicrobia bacterium CG06_land_8_20_14_3_00_38_11 | reverse complement strand
AAAAATTGCGCAGGGAAAAAGATGGGATTTGGTGTTTAATATCGCCGAAGGGTTGAGAGGCAGAAACCGTGAGTCGCAGGTGCCGACCATTTTGGAGCTTTTCGGGATTCCTTATTCCGGAAGCGATGCCCTGACGATGGGTATAACCCTTGACAAAGCCGTCGCAAAAATCATGGTCTCGCATGCCGGGGTTCTGACGCCGGAATTTCTGGAAATAGAAAAATTGCCGCAACTTGCAGAAAATGAAAAAAATTTCAAACTGAAATATCCCGTGCTCATAAAGCCGTCTGAGGAAGGCACATCAAAAGGTATTTCGCCGGAATCCATCTGCCGCAATTTTGACGAAGTAGAAAAAATAACTCAACATATAATTTACGAATACAATCAGCCGGCAATTATTGAGGAGTTCATCGCAGGCAGCGAATTCACCGTCGCAGTAATTGAAAATGACCCGCCGTTTGTTCTTCCGCCGGTTCAGATAGCGATAAAAGGGAACACCGACCTTGGCGAAGATTTTTATACTCATCAAAGGGTTGAAAACGATGATGTGAAATATATTTGCCCTGCAGAAATTTCCCGCATTCTTGAAAAAAAACTGAAAAATGTTGCACTGTCATCCTACAAAGCCCTCGGAATAAAAGATTTCGGCAGAATTGATATTCGTGTAGACGAAAAAGGCACTCCGTATTTTTTAGAATGTAATCCTCTTCCAAACCTCGGCACAATTGATGTTTTTCTACCTATCGCAAAAGCCGTCGGACTTACCTACGACCAACTAATCCTCCGCATTTTGCATTCCGCTCTGGAAAGAAATAATCTTATCTGAAAGAATGATAACAGCGATTAAAAATTCCGATTACAGCGATACATCCAACGATGACTTATCGTTACTATCGTTTCTTTTATCGCCGTAATCATAGTTTCTGTTGAAAAACTAACAGAAACTACTTAATAGCAAAACTTGGCACTGCTTACCTCAAAATAAAAAAATTTGGAAAAATAAAAAAGTACTTGACAAAATTTGGTAAAATATGTATAATAATAAAAGTGAAAGAGGTTCTGTAAAGTAAAAAATGGTAGCCACAGAATGGCACAGAAAAACACAGAATTTTTATACAAAGAGTGAATTAAAGAGATTAATTCTTT
>PEVQ01000070.1 GCA_002780205.1 Elusimicrobia bacterium CG06_land_8_20_14_3_00_38_11 | reverse complement strand
CGTATCCGCCGAAAACCTGGACTGCATCCGTTGTAACCCGCATCGCGACATCGGATGCAAAAAGTTTGCACATCGCAGAAACACCCGAAATATCTTTGTCGCCTTTGTCAATCGCCCTCGCGACGGAATAAATAAGTGCCCTTGCCGCCTCAACATCCGTTGCCATATTTGCTAATATATGCTGTATCGCCTGAAATGATGAAATCGGATGGTCAAACTGTTTTCTTGTTTTTGCATATTCAACTGCTTCATCCAATGCGCCAGCGGCAATGCCTAATGCCTGTGCGGCAACTCCGGGTCTTGATTGGTCAAGTGTTTTCATTGCGACGATAAAGCCGGCGCCTTCTTTCCCCAAAAGATTTTCTTTTGGAACTTTACAATCCTGAAAAATCAGTTCGCAGGTTGCCGATGCCCTAATTCCCATTTTGTTTTCTTTTTTTCCGTAAGAAAATCCCGGTGTGCCTTTTTCAACTATAAATGCAGATGCGCCGCGCGAACCTCTTGTTTTATCTGTCATAGCGATGACCGTGTAGACATCCGCAACTCCGCCGTTCGTTATAAAACATTTTGTGCCGTTTAATATGTAAAAATCCCCGTCTTTTTTTGCGGTTGTTTTTGTGGCTCCGGCATCACTTCCCGATTCCGGTTCTGTCAGCCCGAATGCTGTAAGCGATTCGCCTTTTGCGATTTTCGGAAGATATTTTTTCTTCTGCTCGTCGGTGCCGAATAACATTATCGGGAATGTCCCGAGCGCCGTTGCTGCAAGCGAAAGAGAACTTCCGCCGTCAACCTTGCACAATTCCTCAACGGCAAGGCATAATTCCATCACGCCGCCTCCGAACCCGCCGTATTCTTGAGGGATATAAAGTCCCATTAAGTCCGCTCGTGCAAGTTCCTTCACGATTTCCCATGGGAATTCGCCGCTTTCATCAAATTCTTGCCGAACCGGTTTGATTTTTTCCTGCGCAACTTTTCTTGCCAGTTCAACAATCATTTTTTGCTCGTCTGTTAAAAAATAGTCCATAAATCTCCTTCGGAAAAGTTTAAAAGTGAAAGGTTTAAGGTTAAAATATTTTGCCGTAATTTTAATTTTAACTTTTTACCTTTAACCTTAATAACGCATTTTTTGCTGCGTTCTGCTGGGCTTCTTTTTTTGATTTACCCAGTCCGATTCCCAATTGTTTTTTCCCGTTACGAACCTCTATTTTGAATGTTTTATCATGGTCGGGGCCTTTTTCGTCTATAACGGCATAGACGGGAATGGTTTTGTATTTTGATTGTATTACTTCCTGAAGGTCCGACTTGAAATCCGACAGATTGATTTTTTGCTTGTCCAATAATTTGTGAATAAATTTTTCCGCTTTTTCGTAGCCCGCATCCAGAAAAACAGCGCCGATAACGGCTTCCATCGTGTTGGCGAGTATTGATTCTTTAACACGTCCACCGGTTGACTCTTCCGACTTGGAGATTTTTACGAATTTTCCGAGTTCAAGTTTTTTTGCGATTTCCTGCAGGGTTGCCCCGCTTACTGCTGATGATTTTATTTTGGAGAGTTTGCCTTCGTCGGAGTTCGGATATTTCAAATAGAGAAAAACCGCGGTTGCCGTGGATAAAATGGAATCGCCTAAAAATTCCATCCGCTCGTTAAATTCATTCAGGTTATTTTCTATTGCATATGACTTGTGAGTCAGCGCGACATCCAAAAGTTTCGGGTTTTTGAATTTTATTTTTATTTTCTTTTCCAATTCATTATGCATATCTTATTATCGCAGAAACGCTGAGAATATAGAGTTATCAATTATAGTTTTTTAATTTTTTCTCTCCGCGAACTCTGTGCCTCTGTGGTTCACATTTTTTTTATTGCCAAAGTCGCGTTGTGTCCGCCGAAACCGAGCGAATTGGAAATTGCAGCGTTTATCTGTTTCTGTCTGGGTTTATTGGGCACATAATCAAGGTCGCATTCCGGGTCAGGAAACTCATAATTTATCGTCGGATGAATAAAGCCCCTTTCCATACACAGAACAGTTGCAATAACTTCCGCCGCGCCCGCCGCTCCCAAAAGGTGTCCGGTCATTGATTTTGTAGATGATACCGCCAGTTTTTTTGCGTGTTCGCCGAAAACCTTTTTTATTGCCATCGTTTCAATTTTATCGTTGAGTGATGTGGATGTTCCATGCGCATTTACATAATCAATATCTCCGGGAGTTAGTCCGCCGTCTTTTATTGCCAACTCCATTGATTTTGATGATGCCACAGCGTTTGGTTCCGGCGCTGTTATATGATAA
Organism: Elusimicrobia bacterium CG06_land_8_20_14_3_00_38_11; assembly: GCA_002780205.1. Taxonomy (GTDB): domain Bacteria; phylum Elusimicrobiota; class UBA8919; order UBA8919; family UBA8919; genus UBA8919. The sequence goes on along the minus strand of PEVQ01000070.1, from coordinate 3,147 downwards.
GCGTCGTCGGTAGCGCCGTAGCCGGCGAGTTCGCAGTATATTTTTGCACCCCTCGCTTTTGCATGTTCTTCCGTCTCAAGAATTATCATTCCTGCACCCTCGCCCATAACAAATCCGTCTCGATGCGCATCAAAAGGACGGGATGCTTTTTCCGGAGCGTCATTTCTTGTTGAGAGCGCTTTAATAGCGCAAAATCCGCCGAAGCCCAATGGCGTTATTGCCGCTTCTGTCCCTCCTGCAATTGCGATGTCCATATCTTCGTGTCGTATTAACCGCAGGGCATCGCCTATTGAGTGTGTGGACGATGCGCATGCGGAAGTAATGGAGTAATTCGGCCCGCGAACACCGAACATCATAGCAATTTCTGCCGGCGCCATATTTGTGATAAGCATCGGAATAAGGAACGGCGATATTCTTCCTGCCCCTTTCTCAAAAAGAACTTTTGACTGCTCTTCAATTGTCTGTATTCCGCCAATTCCGCTGCCGAGAATTACCCCGCACCTTTCCGGATTTTCTTTTGTGAAGTCCAGTTTTGAATCCTCTACTGCCAGTTTGGCAGCCGCTACCGCGAACTGGACAAACCTGTCCATCCGTCTTACTTTTTTCTTTTCAATGTAATTTTCGGGATTAAAGTTTTTCACCTCACAGCCGAATTTGGATGAAAAATTAGCGGTATCAAAATGGGTCAAGGTCGCTGCCGACGATTTTCCGTCCATCAGCGCCTTCCAGTAATCCTCTTTGCCGATACCGATTGGAGACACAACACCCAGTCCGGTAATTACAACCTTTTTTTGCATAGAAATACCCCCGGTAACAGCAATTAAAAATGTAAAATTAAAAATTAAATTCAGCATCAATTTTGCATTTTTAATTTATAATTTTTAATTGCTTTATTGTTTTGCGTGTGCGTTTATATAATCAACCGCTTGACCTACGGTTGTAATTTTTGATGCTTCTTCGTCGGGGATTTCAATCCCGAATGATTCTTCAAGCGCCATAACAAGTTCAACCGTGTCAAGCGAGTCAGCACCTAAATCGTTTATAAACGATGCCGTGGGAACGACTTTTGCCGCATCCACACCCAACTGTTCCGCCACAATTTCCTTTACCTTCGCTTCTACATCTGCCATAATAACCCCCTAAATACCGCTAAACTGACGCGGAACTTCTACACGGAACTGACGCGGAACTGTTTAACTATTCCGTGTAAGTTCTGTGTTCCAGTTCTGTGTCTGTTCCGTGTTCCGTTCACATGTACATTCCGCCGTTGACGGAAATTACCTCTCCCGTGATATATGATGATTCGTCGGTGCATAAAAATGCGACTATATTTGCGACATCCTGTGGTTCGCCCAATCGTGCAAGCGGTATTAAATCGGTTAATTTTTTCTTTTGCTCGTCTGAAAGTTTTTCGGTCATAGCAGTTTTGATAAATCCCGGTGCGACTGCATTTACATTTATATTTCGGGAAGCCAACTCCCGCGCCATGGTTTTTGTTAATGCAATCACCCCGCCCTTTGATGCGGAGTAATTTGCCTGTCCGGCATTTCCCATTAAACCGACAACGGATGCAATGTTGACTATTTTTCCCGCCCGCTGTTTCATCATTATTTTTGCAGCCGCTTTTGAACAGTTAAAAACGCCTTTTAAGTTGATTGCGAGAACTTTATCCCACTCATCGTCGGACATTCTTATCAAAAGGTTGTCACGGGTAATTCCGGCATTATTAATTATTATATCAATTTTTCCAAATTTTTCAACAGTTTTTTTAATCATTTGTTCCGTTTCCTGCGAGGAAGAAACATCCACTTTTAGCGAAAGTGCGGCAACATTTTTATTATTTGATATTTCATCCGCGGTTTTTTTTGCGGCTTCTTCCATAACATCCGCGATTACAATTTTTGCACCCTCGTCTGCAAGTTTTTCGGCTATTGCTCTGCCGATTCCCTGCGCCCCGCCTGTAATTATTGCCACCTTATCTTTCAGTTTTTGTTCACACATTTTTTAATGCCTCCAGTGTGGTATTTAATGTCGCTTCATTTTCTATGTTAAATATTTTTACCGTCGGCGATATTTTTTTAATCATTCCCGACACGATATTTTTTGGTCCCAGTTCTATAAATATTCCGCAACCGGTTGATATTATTTTATTTATTGAATCAATCCACAAAACCGGCGATGCAATCTGTTTGACAAGTTTTTCCGGAATTTTTTCTGCTGTTGTTGTAATTTCTGCATCACAATTTGAGACAACAGGAAATCTCGGATTTTTGAAAACATATTTTTTCAATTCTTCTGCCATTTTGTCTGCTGCTTCTTTCATTAATGAAGAATGAAACGCCCCTGAAACTGCGAGCGGAATTGCTTTTATTTTTTTTGTTTTTGCCAATTCTCTTGCTTTAGAAATTGCCGCAATTTCTCCGGAAATTACTATTTGTCCGGGTGCATTAAAATTTACCGCCTGACATATTCCGATACTACTTGCTTGGGCACAAATTTCGGAAACTTCATTTTGTTCAGCACCTAAAATTGCAAGCATTGTACCCTTTGTTTTTTCACAGGCAGATTGTGTGAAGTTTGCGCGTGAATTTACAAGTTTCAGAGCATCTTCAAAAGATAAGACATCAGATGCAACAAGTGCTGAGTATTCACCCAAACTGTGACCAGCACAGTAGTTGATAGTTGATAGTTCATAGTTCATAGTAAAAACTTTGAAGCAAGCGACAGATGTTACAAAAACTGCGGGCTGGGTATATTTTGTCTGCGTAAGTAAATCAAGCGGTCCTTCAAAAATAATTTTTTTCAAATCATAACCGAGTATTTCATTCGCCTTGTCAAAAGTTTCTTTTGCGACGGGATATTTTTCATAAAACTCTTTTCCCATTCTGACGTATTGCGCCGCCTGTCCGGGAAAAACAAGTGCAATTTTTTCCATAACATTCCCCCAAAGCATTTACCATAGAGAACACTGAAAACACAGAGGAAACGCCAATTAAAAATTGGCGATTACAATTCTTAATTCTGTTGGTTCTTCGTGTTCTATTGTAGAAAGATTTTATAAGATTTTTTTAGGTTACTAACAAGAGCGGAATATACTTTACATGGAAGATGGTGTCATGCTGAACTTGATTCAGCATCTATAGACCC
>PEVQ01000122.1 GCA_002780205.1 Elusimicrobia bacterium CG06_land_8_20_14_3_00_38_11 | reverse complement strand
AATCGGGTATCTGCTCGGCGTATCGGCAATTCCCATAATTCTGGTTCTCAATTTTTTTAGCATATTTGATTTGCTTGAATACAAATCCTACGATTTCCGTCTGAAATTAAGGGGTCAAAAAAATCCCACCGGAGAAATAGTAATTGCTGCGATTGACGAAGAAAGTTTGGATAAACTCGGAAGATGGCCCTGGGACAGAAGTGTTCACGCAGAGTTGATAAAAAAATTGGTTAAGGCAGGTGTTAAAACAATAGGGTTTGATGTTTTGTTCATTGAAAAAAGTAATCAGCAAAGCGACGATAAATTGTCGGATGCAATGGTGAAATCTCACCGCTGCGTTAACGAAATTCTGTTTGAGGTTGTAAAAGGTGTACCCGTTAAATCAAAACCGCCGCTTGAAAATATCATAAAAAGTTCCCTGCTTCTCGGCTCGCCAAACATTTTTCCGGAAACGGACGGCGTTGTGAGAAAAATGAAGCCGGTCATAGAATATAAGGGTGCGCTCTATCCTCATATTTCGGTTGCAATTGCATCGGAATATTTAAACAAACCATGGCAGGAAATAATAAAAAAATTACCGTTGGATAAAAAAGAAATGTTAATTAATTATTATGGTGAAGTCGGGACATTTAAGTATATTTCCTATTATAAAATAATAAACAACGAAGTGGATAATAAAATCTTAAAGAATAATATAGTGCTCGTAGGTTATGCCGCGGCAGGGCTTTACGACAGGCATGTCAGTCCTTTTTCACCTACTATGCCAGGGATTGAAACTATCGCAAATAATATAAATGCCATAATCAATTCTGATTTTATTTCGCATCCGAGCGTCTGGATTAAATTTTTATCCGTAATTATCGTCGGTTTAATTTTAACCTTTTTTCTGCCGAAACTTTCGCCGTGGAAATCAACAATTCTGACGATTTTTATTTTTATTTCCTGGTCTTTTATATGCAATTATTATTTTGCCGGAAAAAAAATTTGGCTTGAGTATGTTCCGACGGCTTCACTTGTTATTTTCTCATATATTTCAATAACAGCGTGGCGGTTTATTACCGAAGAAAAAGAAAAAAGGTGGCTTAAAAAGGCGTTCGGGCAGTATCTTTCCCCGCTCGTCATCAACGAACTTCAGAAAAATCCGGATGCACTCACGCTCGGCGGTAAAAGGGCTCAGTTGACCGTTCTTTTCTCGGACATACGCGGATTTACGACTATTTCTGAGGCATCCACGCCGGAGAAAGTCGTCGCATTGTTGAATGAATATCTCACAAAAATGACGGAAGTGGTTTTTAAGTATGAGGGCACTCTTGATAAGTTTATCGGCGATGCGGTGATGGCTTTTTGGAACGCGCCTCTTCCGCAGAACGACCATGCAAAAAGAGCCGTTTTCTGCGCGATAGATATGATGGGAGAACTTGCAAAACTTCAAGAGAAATGGCGTGCCGAAAAACGACCGGTTTTGGACATAGGCATCGGCGTCAACACCGGCGATATGGTGGTCGGGAATATGGGTTCCGTCGAAAGAATGGACTATACGGTTATCGGCGATAATGTTAATTTGGGTGCCCGGCTTGAATCACTCAATAAAGAATTTGCTACGCACATAATTATTTCAGAGTCAACTTATCAGTATGTAAAAGATTTTGTAAAAACAAAACCGCTTGGCACGACGAAAGTTAAGGGTAAGGAAAAACCGGTAGAGATTTTTGAGGTAATAGAAAAGAGGCAATTAAAAATTCAAAATTAAAAATGAAAAATTGTGGTGGATTGTTTTATTAAAATCTTTCACATAAATTTTTAATTTTAAATCCCGCTAAAGCGGGACAAGTTTTTACATTTTTAATTGATGTTATTATGTATTTTTTCTGGCGATTGCTTTTGGCGCATTTATTGGCTGACTTCACATTTCAGACGAATAGAATCGCGAAATGGAAAAGAGAAGATATTTCCGGTGTATTTTTTCATGTTCTTATATTTTTATTTTTTGCGGTTGCGATAAATTACCAGTATCTTCCCCAGAGGGATTTTGCGGTTGCGATTTTAATTATCGCAGCGACGCATGTCATTGAAGACCAGTGGCGGGTCTATAGCATTACAAAATATAATTCACCGGATAATATAGGATTTTTCCTTGGCGACCAGTTCGTCCACATCCTTCTTATTTTTGTGCTTGCACCGGTAGACCCCATCGCCGCCACGACGGAAAAGTGGGTTTTTATTGTGATATTTTTTGTTGTTGCCGCTCAATTCTCAACTATTTTGATTTATTTTATTAAAAAATTATTTTATGCCGATGCCGGTATCATAACCCGGGAAAAATATCACGGGATTGCCGAGCGGATTCTTATTGTTGCCTGTTTTATAATTCCGGGAAAGTGGTATTGGCTTGTGCTTCCCTTCGCAGTGATGCTTGTCCTGGCCGAGCGGTTCTCTCTGAAAAAAACTGACAACGACCTTGATTTTTCCGCTTTTAACATAATCACCTCAAATGCAATGGCAATAATTTTAAGCATAGCAGCCCGTAGCGTGTGGTATTAGTTGCGCTGTTAGCTCAACTGGATAGAGCATTCGGCTACGAACCGAAAGGTTGCAGGTTCAACTCCTGCACAGCGCGGACAATTAAAATGTCGGATATTTTTTTGAAGCAAACGAAGCGAGCCCAGTTAGACAGCGAATCTTATCTAATGGGGCAAGCAATTAAAGAGGCAAAAAAGGCATTAAAAAAAGGCGAGGTGCCGGTCGGATGCGTTATTGTTAAAGACGGCAAAATCATTTCCCGGGCGCATAATTTAACGGTAAAAAAAAATGACCCGACTGCCCACGCGGAAATTTTAGCGCTCAAAAAGGCGGCGCAAAAAACCGGGAATTACCGCTTGACAAATTGTGAAATGTATGTTACAATTGAGCCGTGTCCGATGTGCGCCGGCGCTGCCGTTTGGGCGCGCATTAAAAAAATTATTTTTGGTGTTCACGATGAGAAATCCGGTGCCTGCGGCAGCGTAGTCAATATAGCAGGCAATAAAAAATTAAATCACCGAGTGGAAATAAAAAGCGGCGTTTTTTCAGGTAAGTGCGCCGATTTAATAAAAGAATTTTTTAAGGAGCGCAGATGAAAAAAAATAAGTGGTTAAGTGGTTATGTGGTTAAGTTGTTTGTAATGTCTTTACTAATCACTTATTCACTTATCCACTTAGCCACCTGCCTCTATTCCGCTTCTGTCGGCATAGATGTCGGAAATAAATCGGTTGATTTTTCGCTCAAAATTCTTTCGTCAACCGAAACATTCAAACTTTCAAATTACGAAAGTAAAAATCCCATACTCGTCAATTTTTTTGCAACTTGGTGTCCTTATTGTGCTGAAGAAATTCCGGAGTTAAATAAAATCCATAATAAATATGGCAAGAAAGGTCTTGTTGTTGCTTCAATAAATGTTCAAGAGCGGGAAAATAAAGTTGCGGATTTTGTCAAAAGAAAAAAAATAGTTTACAAAATTTTGCTTGATGCGGATTCCGATGTTTCCAAAAAATTCAAGGTCTACGGCATTCCGACCAATATTTTGATTGATTCAAAAGGCGTAGTTGTTTTTCGCGGCAATAATCTACCGGATGAAAGTTTGATTGAAAAAGTTCTGCCTAAGAAAAAGAGCAAAAAATGAATGTTCTGGGAATTTCTGCTGCGGGCGCGCCGAATAACCGAAGCGAGTTGCTGTTTAACTCATTTTTAGATGAATTCTCAGAAAGTTCCGGTGATGTTAAAAAAATTTTCGTCCGCGACCTGAAAATATCTTTTTGCGACGGATGCCGCGATTGTGAAAAAACCGGAAAGTGTAAATTTACCGACGATATGCAGGTTCTGGAAAAAGCGATTTCATCATCGGTTATTGTTGCCGTTTCCGCTCCGATTTATTTCACATCTGTTCCGGCGAAATTAAAAGCGGTTGTTGATAGATGCCAACTCTACTGGGTGAGAAAAAATATTTTAGGCACATTTTCGTCCTCTCCCCAAAAAGGTTTTTTTATATCCGTCGCCGGCAGAAATTCGGATTTCAGCCATGCGGAAACAATAATTAAAGCATTTTTCAGCGTGTTTAATATAAAATTCTGCGGAAAGTTTTATCTTCCAAATACTGATAAACTTAACGATGAGCAGTTCGCAAAAGCACTTAAAGATGTAAAAAAATTAAGCCACGGAGTCGCAGAGGTCACAGAGGAAACCATAAAAAAAAGTTTTAATTCTCTGTGAACTTCTCTGTGTTATCCGTGTCTCTGTGACAAAAAAAAGCGGAGGTTTCAGATGAAAGCAGTTGTTGACAAAGATGTTTGTACCGGTTGCGGATTGTGCGTAGATACATGCCCGGATGTTTTTGAAATGCAGGACACCACAGCGGCGGCGAAGGTATCGGAAGTTCCGGCATCAGCGGCAGATTGTGCAAAACAGGCGGCATCGGATTGCCCGGTAGAAGCGATAAAAATTGAATGAACACGGAACCCGATTCGGAAGCCCGCTAAAGTGGGACACGGGACAAACACGGAAGGTTCTGTGTCAGTTCTGTGTAGAGGTTTCGTGGCAGTTCCGTGTAGGGAGCGAACAAAGTGAGCGACATAATTGAAATCAGATGGCATGGCCGCGGCGGTCAGGGAGCGAAAACGGCTGCACTTCTTTTTGCAGAAGCAGCACTTGCAACCGGCAAATATGTGCAAGGGTTTCCGGAATACGGTCCCGAAAGAATGGGTGCACCCGTGCAATCCTTTAACCGCCTGTCGGATAAACCGATTACGCTTCACTGCGGGATAACTGCGCCGGATTTTGTTGTTGTGCTTGACCCTACTCTTATAAAAACGGTTGATGTAACAGCTGGGCTTTCGGATGATGGTGCGATAATCATCAACACGGAAAAATCTGCTGCCGAAATGAAAAATGATTTAAATTTCAGTGGCAGGGTTTTCGTTGTCAACGCATCAAAAATTGCAAAAGAATGTTTTGGAAAAGAGATACCCAATACTCCGATGATGGGAGCACTTGTCAAGGTAACGGATTTTCTTGAAATTTCCGGCGTTCTGGAAGATACAAAGAAAAAACTTGAGAAAAAATTTTCCCGCAAGCCGGAAATAATTGAAGGCAACATAAAATCAATTAAACGTGCTTACGATGAGGTGCAAGGTGGATAAAAAACTTAGTTGGAAAGAACTGCCGGAATGCGATATTTTAGAGGCAGGAACCGCAAAAAATTTTAAGACAGGTGACTGGCGGAGTATGAGAGCCGTTTTTCACCCTGAAAAATGTATCCAGTGTTTTATCTGCTGGATAAATTGTCCCGACGCAGCAATAATTGTTAAAGACGGAAAAGTTGCAGGAATTGATTTGGAACACTGCAAGGGCTGCGGAATTTGCGCGAGGGAATGCCCGCCGAAAGCATCTGCAATCACGATGGAGGAAGAGAAAAAAGGTTCTGTAAAGTAAAAAATGGTAGCCACAG
>PEVQ01000097.1 GCA_002780205.1 Elusimicrobia bacterium CG06_land_8_20_14_3_00_38_11 | reverse complement strand
GCCGGTTACTATTTTTCCCTTGGCGCCATTTTCAAAAAGAGAATCAACTGCCTCCTGCAAAAGCCGTTTTTCATTGTGAATCATAAGTTCCGGCGATTTCAGCGCTTCTAAATGGCGGAGACGGTTATTCCTGTTTATTATTCTTCTGTATAAATCGTTCAAATCGGATGCGGCGAATCTGCCTCCTTCAAGAGGGACCAGCGGCCTTAAATCCGGCGGAAGAACCGGAATCGTGGTAAGGACCATCCATTCGGGCTTGAGTCCGCTTTTTATAAACCCGTTTATAAGACGCAGGCGTTTGACAAATTTAACCTTGTTGGCCGCGGATTTCCCTTTTTTAATGTCGGCGGAGATTTCCTTCGCCTCTTTTTGCAAATCAATATTTTTGATTAACTCCAAAACAGCAGCCGCACCTATTCCAACCTTGAATTTTAATCCCGTATCGCTCTTGTATTTTTGATATTCCTCGTCGGTAATGAGTTGTTTTTCATAGAGCGGCAATTTGTTCTCGTTTTTTTCAATTGACAGAATCACATACATTGCATAATAAATGATTCTTTCAATTTCTGAAAGTTTCATGTCCAACAGCAATGCAATTTTAGAAGGATTTTTTCTCATAAACCAGATGTGGGCAATCGGGGTAGCGAGGTCAATATGACCCATCCGCTCACGACGGACTTTTGATTCCGTAACCTCAACGCCGCATCTGTCGCAGACAATACCTTTATGTTTTACCCACTTGTATTTTCCGCAGTTGCACTCCCAGTCGTTGACTGGCCCGAAAATTTTTTCGCAGAAAAGACCGTCTCTCTCCGGCTTGAATGTGCGGTAATTTATCGTCTCAGGTTTTTTCACCTCGCCGTAACTCCAAGAATGGATGACCTCCGGAGATGCGAGAGAAATTTTGATTTTGGAGAATTCCGCATAATTCAACTGCGGAACCGCTTTTCTTTTCGGTTTCATAAGCGACATTTTCTTCAACTGATTTTTGATGAATTTAGCCATTTAACAAATTAGAAGCGGATTGACGCTGATTAGTACGCTGATTTACGCTGATATGTCATGTTGAGCGAAGCGAAACATCTCGTTTTGAGATTCTTCGCCTTCGGCTCAGAATGACACTTCGCGTTTTCTGCGTCTATCCGCGTT
>PEVQ01000113.1 GCA_002780205.1 Elusimicrobia bacterium CG06_land_8_20_14_3_00_38_11 | reverse complement strand
CGAAGAGTTTGTCTAAAAACGAGAAAGCGGTCTCGCAAATCGTTGCAAAAGAGATGCGGCGGCTAAATTACGACGATGTTAAAATTGACAAACTCGGGAGTGTCATCGGCAGAATCGGTTCCGGCAGAAAAAAAATTCTTTTTGATGCGCACATTGACACCGTAGGCATTGCCGATATAAAACAGTGGAAAACAGACCCGTTCAAAGCGGTTTATAGGAACGGAATTATTTACGGCAGGGGTTCCTGCGACGACAAGGGCTGCGTGGCATCTATGATTTATGCCGGCGGTTTGATTAATGGCCGCACCCTTAAGGGTGCACTACAGGGCGATTTTACGCTTTATGTTTCTGCCTCGGTTCAGGAAGAAATTGCCGAGGGCTACGGGATAGATTTTCTTCTCAAGAGCCTAAAATTTCGCCCCGATTGCGTTGTCATCGGCGAGCCGTCAGGGTTAAAAATTGTCAGAGGACATAAAGGCCGCGCAGAAATAAAAATCACGACAAAAGGCAAATCCTGTCATGCCAGCATTCCTGATGAAGGCGAAAATGCAATTTATAAAACGCTTCCTTTAATAAGGGGCATCAGCGAACTCAACAAAAAATATAAGAGCACTTCGCCACTCGGCAAACCGGTAATTTCAGTGACGCAAATTGAGACGAAAAACGCATCTATAAATACTATTCCCGACAACTGTTCGTTTTATATTGACAGAAGAACCGTTGAAAATGAGACGACAAAGCAGATTGAGATTGAGATTGAGAAAGCGTGCGGCAAAAACATCAGAATTGAATATCTCAAAAAGTTTTTCAATGCGTGGGTTCTTCCCCGCGAGCATTATCTTGTCAAATCAGCCGTAAAATCATACAAAAAAGCATATAAAAAAAATGTGGAAGCCGTGCTATGGCCGTTCTGCACAAACGGTTCTTTCACTATGGGCGAAAGAAAAATTCCGACGATAGGTTTCGGGCCCGGCGAGGAAAAATACTGCCACATAGCAAACGAGCGGATAAAATTTTCCGATGTTTTAGCCGCAGTAAAATTTTATTCCATTTTTCCCTTGACATTTTCAGAAAAACTAGTAAAATAAAAAAATTGACAAAATTCAAGGTTCTGTAACGCAAAAAATGGTAGCCACAGAATGACAGCCACAGAATGGCACAGAAAAACACAGAAAAATTCAGTGAAATTCTGTGTGGTTCTGTGGCCCAGTGAAGTTCT
>PEVQ01000207.1:3321-8350 GCA_002780205.1 Elusimicrobia bacterium CG06_land_8_20_14_3_00_38_11 | reverse complement strand
AGATGAGCCATCGTTCCAAATCTTATGAAGAAATTATCAACGGTGCTGAGAAAACACTGAGAGAAATAATGAATATACCCGACAATTATTATATTCTTTTTTTGCAGGGCGGTGCCTCATTGCAGTTTGCGATGGTGCCGTTAAACCTTTTTAGAAAATCCAAAAAAGCTGACTATATCAATACAGGTGTGTGGTCTAAAAAGGCCATATCGGAAGCGAAAAAATACGGCATTGTAAACATTGTGGCAAGTTCGGAAGATAAAAAATTTATAGAAATTCCGCAACTTGTTCCTTCAAGGTTTTCTAAAGATGCTGACTATTTCCACATTACTATGAATAACACAATTGAAGGTACAGTTTTCAGAGAATTGCCTGAGACCGGGGATGTGCCTTTAGTTGCGGATATGTCAAGCAATATATTATCCGAAGAAATAGATGTTAGAAAATTCGGACTTATTTATGCAGGCGCGCAGAAAAATATCGGATCTGCAGGTGTTACCGTAGTAATTATCAGGAACGATTTGGTAGGCAATGCTATCCCGATGACGCCGACGATGCTTGACTATAAAATTCATGTTGAAAATAAATCACTTTACAATACTCCGCCGTGTTACGCGATTTATATTGCCAAACTTATATTCGAGTGGGTAAAAGAGCAGGGCGGGATAAAAGCAATAGAAGAAAGAAACAGAGCAAAGGCGGACATGCTCTATAAGGCATTAGACGAATCAAAACTTTTTAAAGCGGTGGTTATCGATAAAAAATGTCGCTCAATTATGAATGTTCCTTTTACTCTTCCCAGCGAGGAATTGGATGCGAAATTTCTTGATGGGGCGAAAAAAGTGGGACTTGTAATGCTGAAAGGACACAGGAGTGTTGGCGGTTTGCGCGCCAGTATATACAATGCCATGCCTGTTGATGGAGTCAAAAAACTGGTAGAATTTATAAAGGATTTTGAAGGAGGAAAAAATGCAAATTGAACTTTTGGCAATAACGCCAAACGCGGAAAGATTGATTGAGGAAGCGGGAAGAACCTGTTATATGTCGTTTGATAAAAAAACAGACGGCTCTGAAAAAAGATTTATTCAGGGATTAGTAAAAGCAGGGCACACATCTGTATTAGAGCACGCATATGTGACATTCAGAATAAAAGGTGTGTCCCGGGCATTTACTCACCAACTTGTAAGACATCGGCTCTGTGCGTTTTCACAGCAGTCGCAGAGATATGTAAATGAAAAATTTTTTAATTATGTTACACCTGAAAAAATTTACAAAAATCCCGATGCAAAAAAAATCTATAATGACTTTTTAGAAACTGCAAGGGATGTCTACAGAAAACTTCAAGAACTCAACATCCCAAATGAAGATGCGAGATATGTTCTACCAAACGCTGTATGTTCAGAGATTGTTTTTTCAACAAATTTCAGAGAGTTAAGACATATATTTGAAGTTCGCGGCTCAAAAAGGGCACAGTGGGAAATAAGAGAGGCGTGTATTGAGATGCTAAAAATTATGAAAGAAAAATTGCCTTCCGTTTTTTCGGATTTAATAATTGATGAGCAAGAAAGAACAATAAAGGCAGGGAGTAGGGAGTAGTCGCCGATTACTAATCAAGTTGAGGACAAGTTTTCAGTCGGTGTTTAGGTAATTGTAGGCACGATTTTAACCGTGCTACCCCCTTGTTTTGCTTCACGAAACAAAGTGGAGGGGTGGAATGTGTATTCATGATTAATAAAAGGAGATGAACCGCTATGTTTTTTATAGGAACGGATAGGCAGGCAAAAAGGGCATATGGGTTTGATGAGATTGCACTTGTTCCGTCGTCTGTAACTGTTGATATTGATGATGTAGATGTTTCAACAAGAATAGGACCGGTTGAATTAAAAATTCCATTTCTTGCATCTGCAATGGACGGCGTTGTAGATGTTAAATTCTCAATTGCTTTGGGAAAACTTGGGGGTCTTGCTGTTCTAAATCTTGATGGTGTTCAAACAAGATATGAAAATCCTGGTGAAGTAATTGAAAAAATCAGAAATGTGTGTAGAAAAAAACAAAAAAGCAGCACGGAAATTATCCAAAAAATCTACAAAGAACCGGTAAAAGAGAAATTAATTTCACAAAGAATAACTGAAATAAAAAAAGGAGGCATTCGGGCTGCGGTTTCAACAATTCCCAAAAATGCCGAAAGATATTCAAAAATTGCAGAGGAAGCCGGCTGCAATGTTTTCGTAATTCAGTCAACAGTTACAACAGCAAAATTTATATCAAGCAAACAGGAAAAGGTTGACTTGAATAAAATTTGCTCACAACTTAAAATGCCTGTTATTATCGGAAATACTGTATCATATCAGGGCGCACTTGAGTTAATGGAGACAGGATGCTGGGGAGTTCTTGTAGGCATTGGTCCAGGAGCCGCCTGTACAACAAGGGGTGTTTTGGGAATTGGAGTGCCGCAGGTAACCGCTATTGTTGACTGCGCTGCAGCGAGAGACCTTTATTTCAGCAAAACAAAAAGATATGTTTCAATAATCGCAGATGGTGGAATGATTACAGGTGGAGATATATGTAAGGCATTTGCCTGTGGTAGCGATGCTGCGATGATTGGTTCTGGTTTTGCAAGAGCAGAAGAATCGCCTGGCTGTGGTTTTCATTGGGGTATGGCAACCAGTCATAAAAACCTTCCACGGGGAACAGGAATTTATGTCGGCAGGAGTGGCAAACTAAAAGATATACTTTTTGGACCTGCAAAGACAGATGATGGCACACAAAACCTCGTCGGCGCTTTAGCAACCAGCATGGGTTCGCTGGGTGCAAAAAATATAAAAGAAATGCAAAAAGTTGAAATAATAATCGCCCCGGAAATAAAACATGAAGGAAAAATAATGCAGAAAAGACAAGGTGTAGGAATGGGTAAATGATAATAATACTTGATTTTGGTTCTCAATATACGCATCTGATTGCAAGAAGAATTCGCGAGATGAATGTTTTTTCAGAAGTTCTTCCTTACAATGCAGATATCGCAGATATTCTGAAGAAAGAGCCATCGGGAATTATTCTTTCGGGAGGTCCTGCTTCTGTGGTCTCAAAAAACGCGCCCACCTGTGATTCCTATCTATTTAATCTGGGACTCCCTGTTTTAGGTATATGCTATGGAATGCAACTGATCGCGAGGGTTTTCGGTGGAGTTGTGGTAAAAGGGACTTTTCGGGAATATGGGAAATCAGAGACAACTATTGATAAGAAAAGCCCTCTTTTTTATAAACTTCCCAAAAGTTTTTGCGTGTGGATGAGCCATTCCGACCGTCTTAAAAAATTGCCAAAAGGGTTTGTAAAAATAGCACATACTAAAAATATCTATTATGCTGCTATTGAAAATTCTAATAGAGGTCTTTACGGAGTTCAATTCCATCCGGAAGTTGTCCATACCGAGTTTGGTAAAAAAATTCTTGAGAACTTTGTTTTCCGAGTGACTAAAGCAAAAAAGAATTGGAATCCCCAATCATTTGCAAAAAGCACAATTAAAGATATAAGAAAAACAGTCAAGAGTTCAAAAGTGGTATGTGGAATATCCGGTGGTGTTGATTCATCAGTGACAGCAGTTCTATTAAACAAGGCAATCGGCAGAAAGCTTGTCGCAATTTTTGTTGATAATGGACTTTTAAGGGAGGATGAAAGGCAAAGGATAGAGAGTATATTCAAAAAAAAATTAAAATTTGTTATCCATTTTGTTGATGCAAAAAATATCTTTCTTGAAAGATTAAAAGGTGTTGTGGACCCTGAAAAGAAGAGAAAAATTATAGGTTCAGCATTTATAGGCGTCTTTGAAAGTGAAGCAAAAAAAATAAAAAATGTAAAGTTTTTGGCGCAGGGGACACTTTATCCCGATGTGATAGAATCGTTATCAGTCAAAGGGCCTTCCTCAACGATAAAATCGCATCATAATGTTGGTGGGTTGCCTGAAAAGATGGGGTTCAAACTTATTGAGCCATTGAGATATCTGTTTAAGGATGAGGTTAGAATTATTGCAAAACAACTCGGACTTCCCGATGAGATTATTTATCGTCAGCCATTTCCGGGCCCCGGACTCGCAATAAGAATAATTGGCGAAGTAACAGAGGAACGATTACGGATATTAAGAAAAGCGGACTGGATTTTAATTGATGAGATGAAAAAAACGGGCTATTATTATAAGGTTTGGCAGTCATTTGCGGTTCTTATTTCGGTAAAAACCGTTGGTGTTATGGGAGATGAAAGAACATATGAAAATGTTGTTGCTATAAGAATTGTTGAAAGTACCGACGGAATGACTGCTGATTTTGCAAAAGTCCCATATGAGATTTTAGAAAAAATATCTACAAGAATTGTGAATGAGGTTAAAGGTATAAATAGAGTTGTCTATGATATTACATCAAAACCGCCAGCAACAATAGAATGGGAATGACAACGACAAGTTAAAAGTTAAAAGTTAAAAAGAAAAATGAAATTGCTATATCGTGGAAAAGTGCGTGATGTATACGAAGTTGATAATGACAAACTGCTAATTGTCGCAACAGATAGAATCTCCTGTTTTGATTTTGTTCTGCCGACATTGATTCCTGAAAAGGGAAAAATTTTAACAAGAATTTCGTTGTTCTGGTTTGATTACCTGAAAGATATTATTGAAAACCATTTGATTTCTTCTGATACCGATGATTTTGTAGTTGCAGGGCTTGTCCCTGCTAACTTAAAAGACCGTGTTATGCTCGTAAAAAAGGCAAAAAGAATAAACATTGAGGTGATTGTCCGCGGCTATTTATCGGGTAGTGCATGGAAAGAATACCAGCAAAATTATTGTTGTGTCTGCGCGAATAAATTGCCGTTAGGGCTTAAAGAATCAGAAAAACTACCGTATCCGATTTTTACACCTTCAACAAAGGCAACCGACGGAAAACATGATATCAATATCAAAGAAGACGAAGCAGAAAAAATTGCTGGAAAAGAAATTGTTAAAATTATCAAAGAAAAAAGTATAATGCTATACGAAAAAGCG
>PEVQ01000207.1:2364-3310 GCA_002780205.1 Elusimicrobia bacterium CG06_land_8_20_14_3_00_38_11 | reverse complement strand
CAGATACAAAATTTGAATTCGGGGTAGTGGACGGCAAGATTATTTTGATTGATGAAGTTTTTACGCCGGATTCCTCAAGATTCTGGAATAAAGAAAAATATCAACCGGGCAAGCCGCAAGAAAACTTTGACAAACAGTTTGTTCGTAATTATCTTGAAAAAATAAAATGGAACAAACAACCACCTGCACCAGAACTTCCGAAAGAAGTTGTTAGAAAAACACGGGAAAGATATTTTGAAGCAGAGAGAATAATTTGCGGAATAACCCCATTTTAATGGGGCTGATTATGGAGCGACCGAAGGAAGTCCCTTTAGGAGTAAATTCACACCATAAATGTAGCCCCCGACTTGTAGCCGACCCTTTAGGGTCGGGAATTGGGGGTGAGCTCCGATTTTAATCGGGGCGAATGGAGATTGTGTGGCTAATTATAGAATTTTGGTGAAATATAAAAATGATATTTTTGATGCCGAAGCGGAAAGGATAAAAAAAGATATATTCAATTTGGGTATAAAAAAAAGTGTTTCTGTAAAAATTGCACAGATTTATGAAATTTCATCAAAAATTAGTTTTGATGAAATAAGAGGTATCTGTAACAATTTGTTTGTTGATTTTCTCACCCAGCAATTGTTCATAAACTTTGACCCATCTGAAAATAATTCTTCCGTTGATGTTTATTATAAAACCGGAGTAACCGATTCCGTAGCAGAGACAATAAAACTCGGTATAAATGATATGGGAATAAAGGAATTTTTTTCAATAAGAACCGGAAAAAAATATTATTTGGGGAACAATCTATCAAAACAGGAATTAAAAAAAATTGCCCGGAAAGTGCTTTCAAACACAGTTATTCAGGAATACAAGATATCCCTTCGGGATATGATGACAGCGATATAAAGGCAGATACTAAGGGGAGCATAAAATACTTTACATGAAAAGGATGTCATTC
>PEVQ01000207.1:0-2346 GCA_002780205.1 Elusimicrobia bacterium CG06_land_8_20_14_3_00_38_11 | reverse complement strand
ATGTTAAAATGCGAGACCCTTCGTTCCACTCAGGGTGACAGACGAAGTGCTTCACCAATGTAAAGTATATTCCGCTCTGAGTAGTAACAGCGATAAACCACATTTCTTATCGTCGTAATCGGTGTTTTTATCGCTGTAATCAAGACCGTTGAGGACTTTTAGTGAAGCATCAGCGGTCTCAAAATAACAGATGAAAATTAAACACATTGAATTATTAAATGCTGATAAAACGAAACTTACACAAATGAGTAAGAAATATCTCCTGTCGTTAAATCTTGCAGAAATGCAAACGATACAGAGGTATTTTCAAACTAAAAAGCGAAATCCAACCGATGTAGAACTTGAAACGATTGCTCAGACATGGTCGGAACATTGTAAGCATAAAACATTAGCAGGTAGTGTAGAGTTCAGAGTTCAGAGTTCAGAGAAAAAGTGGAAAATAAAAAAGTATAATAATCTTTTGAAAGAGACAATTTTTAAGGCGACCAAAGAATTAAACAAAAAATGGTGTATATCCGTTTTTAAGGATAACGCAGGGATAATAGAGTTTGATAAAAAAAACGCTGTTGCATTCAAGGTTGAAACGCACAACCATCCGTCTGCGATTGAGCCCTACGGAGGTGCAGGGACAGGTATCGGTGGCGTCATTCGTGACATTTTAGGTGTAGGACTTGGAGCAAAACCGATTGTGAATACTGATATTTTTTGCTTTGGTTATCCCGACACAAATAAAAAAATTCCCGAAGATGTGTTAACTCCGAAAAGAATCTTTGAAGGTGTTGTTTCCGGCGTTCGTGACTATGGCAACAGAATGGGGATACCGACTGCTAATGGTTCAATAATTTTTGATGACGGCTATATTTTTAATCCGCTTGTCTATTGCGGAACGGTCGGGATTTTGCCGAAGAATAAATCGTTCAAAAAAGTTATGCCCGGTGATTTAATACTAACAGTTGGAGGAAGAACAGGCAGAGATGGTATTCACGGTGCAACATTTTCTTCGCTTTCATTAGATAAAGATATTCCACTTAATGTTGTCCAGATAGGAAATCCAATTGTTGAAAAAAAACTTGCGGATACAGTGCTGAAAGCAAGAGATAAAAATATTTACAATGCAATTACCGATTGCGGTGCCGGAGGTTTTTCTTCTGCAATTGGTGAACTTGCAATTTTTTCAAATGGTGCCAAGGTATTTCTGGAAAAAGCACCGCTTAAATATAAGGGACTTGAGCCGTGGGAAATATGGGTTTCAGAAGCACAGGAAAGAATGATTCTTGCTGTTCCTCCAAAAAACTTAAAAAAAATACTTAAGGTTTTTACCGATGAAGATGTTGAAGCAACCGTTTTAGGTGAATTTACTAATACAGGCAAACTTGAAGTGTTCTATAAAAATAATTTGGTGTGCTGTCTTGATATGGATTTTCTACATAACGGAGTTCCAAAGAAAAAAATGGTTGCTGCCTTTACAGAAAAAACAACATTCCGTGTTATCGCTAACACGGAAACTTCAAACTTAACATCAAAATTAAAAAAACTTTTATCATCACCAAATATCCGTTCAAAAGAACGGGTTATTCGTCAATATGATTATGAGGTTCAAGGAAACACAGTAGTAAAACCGCTTGTGGGTGTAAAGAATGACGGTCCGTCAGATGCGACCGTTGTGAAACCAATTCCCGATTCAAATAAAGGGATTGTTATATCAAATGGAATAAACCTGTATGGGAAATTTGACCCGTATTGGATGGCGGCATCAGCAATTGATGAGGCATTAAGAAACATTATTTCCGTCGGCGGTGATTTATCAAAAACAGCGCTTTTAGATAATTTATGCTGGGGCGCCTTAGATAAACCGGAGCAACTTGGCGGGCTTGTAAGAACCTGCGAAGCATGTTATGATATGGCAGTTGTATATGGCACACCATTTATTTCAGGTAAGGATAGTTTGAACAATAAATACACCTTTCCTGACGGAAAAACCGATTCTATACCGCCGACGCTTTTAATTTCTGGCATATCCATAATAGAAGATATAAGAAAATGTATCACAATGGATTTTAAAACTCCGGGGAATCCAATTTATATTGTCGGGGTAACAAAAAATGAGTTCCCGCCAAAAGCTGAGCCGGAAATTTCCAGAAAACAAATGTTGTCCCTGCAAAAAGCAATTGAATTAGAAACTGTTGCTTCCTGCCATGATTGTTCAGAAGGCGGAATTGCGGTCTGCTTAAGTGAGATGTGTTTTTCGGGAGTGTTGGGCTGTGAAATTTCCTTGAAACAAGTGCCAATTATAGATAAAATATCTGAAGAAGGACTTTTGTTTTCAGAATCAAACAGCAGGTTTAT
>PEVQ01000108.1 GCA_002780205.1 Elusimicrobia bacterium CG06_land_8_20_14_3_00_38_11 | reverse complement strand
CAGACGAAGTACTTTACGGATGTAAAGTATTTTATGCTCCCCTTAGTAATTGCCTTTATTTGATTCTCTGTAAAAACTTTTTTGTTTCGACGTCGTCGGGCGTAATTTTTATCGCTTCCTGCCAGCAATTTTTGGCATCCGACCTTTTTCCGAGAGCATAATATACCGAGCCGAGCCGTTTCCATGCGAGAGCATTGTCCGGCTCCAGAGCGATGACCAGTTCGCATTCCATTTGGGCGTATTCGTATTTACCGTCGTAAATCGCATCCAAAATCGTCTCCTGCTTCTGCTCAACAACGGTCTTCACCCTGTCAATAACCTCAAGTCGGGCAATCATAGAAAACTCTTTATCAAAAAATAAAAAGACCTTTTCCGAAAGTTTATTTGATTTGTCAAGTTGCCATGCATAGCGGGATGCGAGAACTGCAAGACGCTCGTCTTTCTCTCTGCCTAAATAACTGCTGACGCTTTTTCTTAAAAGTTGAGGGATTTTTCCTTTTTCCGTGATTGACGGTGCGACATTCACTGTGAATTTTTTAAGTTTTTCTCTGTAACCCTGCCAGGTCGGATTTGTAGGGTCAAGTTCCAAAAGTTGGTCCAATTTTTCTAATGACTGAAGGTATTCGCCCGACGCCAAAAGTTTGTTGAACTCGTCGGTAAGCGGCTTGATGTTCTCCAGCATTTTTGAGCGGGCCATCTCTATAAGTTTCGGCGGATTTTTTTGCCTCGGGTCAACCTTTAATACCTCTTCCCATAATGAAATCGCTTTTTTGTAGTCCTTTTTGTAAAACGCAGTCATCGCATCCTGGTAGAGAGTGGAAATTTCCTGCGAATGAAGGGCTGCGGGAAACAGGAATATAAAAGTAGTTGCCGAGCTTGCTCGGCTGAAAATAAGCCAACCAAGGTTGGCAACTACAAGGCAACGGCGCCCAACAAGTTGGGCAACTACACGACTTACTGAAATTCTTTTCTTCATCCTTTTCTTATTATGTTAATTTCAATTCTTCTGTTTTTTGCACGGTTTTCGTCGGTATCATTCGGCGCAACAGGCCGAAATTCTCCGTAGCCGAATGTTGAAAATCTTTCCGGAGATATTTTCTCAATGTTGATGAAATAATTTATAACGCTGAACGCCCTTGCCGCGGAAAGTTCAAAATTGGAACGGTATTTTGCCGAAGAAATAGGAACATT
>PEVQ01000213.1:333-1177 GCA_002780205.1 Elusimicrobia bacterium CG06_land_8_20_14_3_00_38_11 | reverse complement strand
GCAAGGACTCCGATATGAACATTCTGACGGGTGCGGAAAAATGGTTCTCTCAAAAAAATCTTTGTGTCCGAGGCGGACTGTCGCTCGGAAGCCGCAGATGGAGAACAATATCTATCGGCTCGTCGCTGCGGTTTGACAACTTCTCGTTTGATTATGCGTTCCTGTGGCCGCTATCTGGAATAAAGGATACGCTCGGGACCCACAAAATCGCACTCAATATAAAATTCGGAAAACAAAAAATCACAAAAGAAGAAGCGGATTTATTGAAGGAAAGGGAAGCGAAACTTAAAGCACAGGACGAGGCGAAAAAATCACTTTTGGAGGCCGAAAAATTCCAAAAAGAGGCAGAAAGAATAAGACAGGAGTCGGCCGAGAAACTTAAAGAGGCGCAGCAAGTTCAGGAAGAATCAAAAAAACTTCAAAAAATATCCGCCCAGCAGGAAACGGAAATGGAAAAAACAAAGAAAAAAGATGAACTTGAAAAATCGTTTAAGGACTCAATGCTCTACTATCAAAAACGGGTTTCTCAGGGCGCGAATATTTCTGAACGGCTTTTATTACTTGACAAATTAACGAAAAAATACGAAAATAGCAATATAGATATTTCTGATGTGAGAAAAGAAAGAACTGATGTGCTGAAATCTCAGCAAGCAGCAAGAAACGATTATAATTCTTCAATTTCATATTACAGACGATTGAAAACGAGGGGCGCAACGACGGACGAAATGCGGTCGCTTTTGAACAAAATCATAGAAAAATATAAAGGCAAGGGAGTGGATGTAACGGAAGCGGAAAGGGAGTTAGAAGTATTAAAGTAAGTGGTTAGTGTCTAAGTGGATAAGTG
>PEVQ01000213.1:0-302 GCA_002780205.1 Elusimicrobia bacterium CG06_land_8_20_14_3_00_38_11 | reverse complement strand
TCACTTAATCACTTAATCACCTAATCACTTAATCTCTGGTTTTACCATGACCATAAAAAAACGACTTATTATTTCGTTCACTTTAATGATCGCTATAATTATTTTCATAGCAGGGGTGTTGTTTTTTCAGGGAAGAATACAGCGATATTATCTCGGACAATCGGTTAAAAATTATTCTCTGATGACTTCGTGTCGAGAAATACAGTATTATCTTGAAAAATCAGCCAGTGCTTTTGATTTCTATCTTATTCTCGGCGATGCGTCTGAGAAAAGCAGATTTCTGGACTACACCAAAGGGTTGA
>PEVQ01000217.1 GCA_002780205.1 Elusimicrobia bacterium CG06_land_8_20_14_3_00_38_11 | reverse complement strand
ATTTTTCTGTGTTTTTCTGTGCCATTCTGTGGCTGTCATTCTGTGGCTACCATTTTTTACTTTACAGAACCTTAACAACAGTAATGTCAAAATATTATTCTCTCTCTCTGTGGTTCAAGAACTTTTTCAATGGTTTCATAATCTGATTGCAGTGGCGCCCCAAGTTAAGCCGCCGCCGAAAGCGACGAGAACCACGATATCGCCTTTTTTTACTTTACCCTCGTAAATTGCCTCTTCAAGTGCAATAGGTGTTGTCGCAGAGGATGTGTTGCCGTATTTTTGAATGTTTAGAAAAACTTTATCCATCGGGACGCCAAGTTGTCTTGCAACCGCTTCAACAATTCTTATATTTGCCTGATGAGGAATTATAAGTTTTACATCGTCGCGGGTAATTCCGGCTAATTCAATTGCTTTTTTTGCCGAGTCAGCCATCGCCCGAACGGCAATCTTAAAAAGTTTATTTCCTTCCATTTTCATGTAGTGAAGTCGTTCGTCCACCGTTTTATGTGTCGCGGGATTTCGTGAGCCGCCGCCGGGAATATACAGTAAATCACCTGCATTACCGTCTGCACCGAGATATGTAGAAAGTATGTCGCTGGTTGAATTTGTTTTTTTGAGTATCACAGCCCCCGCTCCGTCTCCTAATAAAACGCAGATGTTTCTGTCAGTCCAATCAACTATGCTTGATAGTTTTTCAGCACCGAGCACCATAACCGTTTTACAGGTATCGGAGTTAATAAAAGATTTGGCTATTGCCAGTCCGTAGATAAAACCGGAGCATGCCGCGGCAATATCAAAAGCCGCTGCATTTTTTGCGCCGAGTCCTTTTTGAACGAAACATGCTGTTGACGGAAAAAACATATCCGGCGTGATGGTTGCGACGATTATTGCATCTAAATCCAGTGCGGAGATATTTGCTTTTTTTATTGCCCGTTTTGCTGCGTGAATTGCTAAATCAGAAGTCGCTTCCGTGTCTTTTGCAATCCGTCTTTCTTTTATGCCGGTCCGTGTTGTAATCCATTCGTCGGTTGTATCAACCATTTTTTCCAGTTCGGTGTTGGTTAAGATTTTTTCGGGAAGATAAGAGCCGATACCGATAATTTCAATTCCCATTTCCGTTTCCTCCGTTTGTCAGATGGGTTCTGTAATTCAGCCACAGAATTTCACAGAACTTCACTGAAGTTTTTTCTGTGTTATTTC
>PEVQ01000102.1 GCA_002780205.1 Elusimicrobia bacterium CG06_land_8_20_14_3_00_38_11 | reverse complement strand
CTTTGAAAAAATTCGCCGACTTTCCTTTCGTATTCAAACGGATCCTTGCTATGCGATTCCATATGGTCGGCACCGGGAACGCTCCAGAACTCTTTTGGTTCACCGGCTAAATTATACAATTTTTTACATTCGGCAACAGGGATTCTTTCATCGTTCGCACCGTGAATAAAAAATATGGGTCTCGGAGAAATTTTTTTAACATATCTAACCGCTGAAAAATCATCCGGATTAAATCCGAGCCGTATTTTAGCGAATAAAAATGTTACCGGAGTTAACGGGTATTTCGGGATTTTATAGAAAAGTTTCGCATATCGGACAACAATATAATTGAAACTTGAAAAAGGGGAGTCAACAACGAGCGCAGATATTCTTTCATCTTCCGCAGCCGTTAAAATTGCAACGGAAGCGCCCATAGATATTCCGTAGACGCCGATTTTTTTTGAAAATTCCGGTTTTTCTTTTTTGAGATATTCAACCGCAGCCGTCAAATCTGATGATTCCAATTTTCCTATTGATGAAACATTGCCACCGCTTTTGCCGTGATTTCTGAAATCAAAATATAAAAGATTAAAGCCCTGTTTTATCAGATACACCGTGGACGGAAAAACATCGGCTTTGTTGGCGCCCCAGCCGTGACAGATAATTATTGTTTTGTCGGATTTTTCTACGGAGCGTGAATGGGTGAACCAGCCGGAAATTTTTATTTTGTCGGATGTTAAAAACTTTGTATTTTCAAAATCAAGATTAAAACTTGCAGGATTTATTTCAAGTGATAACTTGGGAACTTTCAGTATCAAAGACGATGAAAACCATCCCCAGATAAATATGAAAATAACAAGCAAAATAACTATATTCAGGATCATCGGAATTTTTACGAATAGAATTTTTTTAATTTGCATTTTAACTGCGTTAATTTTAACATATTTTCTCTCTTTTTGCAAATAAAAAAATCCCACTATTGTAGCGGTCGCATTGTCCCACGGGGATTTCCTTCGGTCACTATGCGACTTCAGTTGAGGATTTTTAACCCAGCCTTTCCTAAAATGCCCTTAAGGAAGGGCGGGGTTAATCTGTCATTGCGAGTGAAACAAAGCAATCTTACCTTTTATTAAAAAATAGAAGCG
>PEVQ01000224.1 GCA_002780205.1 Elusimicrobia bacterium CG06_land_8_20_14_3_00_38_11 | reverse complement strand
GATTCAGCATCTATAGACCCTGAAACGAGTTCAGGGTGACAGACGAAGTACTTTACGGATGTAAAGTATTTTATGCTCCCCTTAGTAATTCTCTGACTTTTTCTCTGTGAACTCTGCGTTAAGGTTTTTAATCCCATATTACTGTCTTTGCCTTTGACCGCTGCTCCCACTGGGCCGGCTGCCGCCTAAAGTTAGCGGACTTGATTGAGGACCCTGCTGGGGAACATATTTGCTGCGGGTAATGAGAACACTATCACCCTCCTGTAATCCGGAAGTGATTTCAATGTTGTTGTTGTCTTCAATGCCTGTTGTAACTTCGCGAACTCCGGGCTTGCCGTTGGCTCCGGGAACAAAAACCTGTTTGGTTCCATCCGGCATATCCCTGACTGCGCTCACGGGAATGAGAACGACATTATCCTTTTTGCTGACTATAAAACTTATATTTGCCGTCATCTGAGAACGGAAAAAATCCGGCACTTTATCCATTTTTACTTTGACGCCGTAGGTGATGACGTTTGATACATTTCTTCCTTCATAGAGAATACTGAAAACTTTACCTTCAACGCTTTTGTTGGGATATGAATCTAGTGTAATCATTGCGGTCATCCCTTTGCTGACATGCTCAATGTCGGATTCGTCAACCTGCGCTAGGACTATCAAAAAATCCGACATCGCATATATTACGGTGCCGGGCTCTACCGTCTGTCCCACGACCACATTTTCAAGAATAATGGCTCCGGAAAGAGGCGCTATGATAGGGGTCGGTTTATAGTCGTCTTCCCATTTTTTGAGTGCATCCGGTCCCTGGCTCCTTGCGGCATCCAGAATAGCGGCCCGGTCGCTGGAACTCATCCATGCCAGTATCTGTCCTTGATTGACATGGTCTCCTTCGTGGACAAGAAGGTTCTCTATTCGGCCGGACATCGGAGGTTTTATCTCGACCCTGTTAAGCGGAGATACATAGCCCGTGGCTTCAACTGTCTTTTTGATTGAGCCCAAAGTTACGGTGATTATCCGGGGTCCTGCGGACTTTTGTTTTTTAGAATTTTTAAATAAAAACCAACTGCCGGCGATGACGAGTGCGACGGAAATGACAATCCAAATCAGTGATTTTTTCATAATAATTTTACTCCTCTAATTGCATACGGTTCTGTAATTCAGCCACAGAATTTTACAGAACTTCACTGAAAGTTAAAGAATTAATCTCTTTAATTCACTCTTTGTATAAAA
>PEVQ01000172.1 GCA_002780205.1 Elusimicrobia bacterium CG06_land_8_20_14_3_00_38_11 | reverse complement strand
TTTCTGTGCCATTCTGTGGCTACCATTTTTTGCGTTACAGAACCTATTTCTCCCTGTACACTACATAAATTTCTATTCGCCTGTTTGATTTTTTATGTTCCGCAGTGTCGTTCGGATACAGAGGGTGATATTCCCCGTAGCCGGCCAGCACAAGCCGTTTCGGGTCAAGTCCTTTTTTTTGGAAATACTTTACAACAGTTCTCGCCCTGTCAAGTGAAAGTTCCCAGTTTGACGAATAACGCAAACCTTTTTTTATAGGAGTGTTGTCGGTGTGTCCTTCAATGATTACGGTATAAGGCACATCGGCCAGCCACGCTGAGAGTTCATCAAGCGGTTGGACAGCCGCCGGGTTCAGTTCTGCCCGCCCGAGATTAAAAAGTATAGGCGAATCAAAAATAATGCGGATGCCCTGTATATCGGATTTTATTTTAAGCGATTCGTCAAATTTACTCGGGACGATTTTTTCCGGAATAACGGCTTTTTTTTCCTCCTTGATATGGGTGATTTTTAATTGCTCCGGGATAAATGTTTTTTGAATGGATGCATGGGCTGCTAACTGGGCATCAAACGACATTCTTGTTAACGCCCACAACATCATAAAGAAGAGCATCAGGTTGGTCATCATATCGCCGTAGATGGTCAGCCAAATAGGCGTTGATGACCGCTGCCCGCCGAAAGATTGAATGTAACTGAATTTTTTTCTCATTTATTTTTTTATTTAGCCACAGATTTTCACAGAATTACACTGAATTTTTCTGTGATGTTCTGTGTCATTCTGTGGCTACCATTTTTTACTTTACAGAACCCACATTTTCGTTCTGTAATTTAGCCACAGATTATCACAGAATTTCACTGAAAAGTCTTTTTCTGTGTTTTTTCTGTGTCATTCTGTGGCTTCCATTTTTTGCGTTACAGAACCAAAAAATAAAAAGAACGCAGATTACGCAGATTATCAACAGCGATTACATAAATAAGTCACTATCTGACTTTATCGGATTTTATCTGCATCCTATTTTAGTTATCTGAAAAAAATTCTTTTTTTCAGTTTTCTTCTTGCTTCCTCGGCCTTGCGTTTTCTTTTTATTGAGGGCGTCTCATAAAATTCGCGCTTTTTGATTTCAGCCAAGATGCCGTCCCTTTCGCATTCTCTTTTGAATCTTCTCAGCGCCTCCTCTATGGATTCCCCTTCTCTTACTTTTACATTTGCCAAATTAAACACCACCTTTTTTGTTCGCTCCGCGAACACACTGAACTGACTCGGAACTTTACACAGAACTGACACAGAACTGCTCC
>PEVQ01000233.1 GCA_002780205.1 Elusimicrobia bacterium CG06_land_8_20_14_3_00_38_11 | reverse complement strand
ATCTCAAACTTTATCAGCAAAGTTGTCTCGGAACAAATATTTCGCTCCCTCGTAGCAATTAACAAAATTTAACAAAGTACTGGTAATACTTTACCGATGATAATCCCTAAACTACTTTCGTAGTTTCGTAGTTGCGAAAGTAGTTGAATAGTTTTTTAAAAAAATTATTTTTTGTTCGAGCGACCGTAGGGAGTCCCTTTAGGGGTGATTTAACAATTCCTGCTGCAATTTTTTCACCCGAGCAAGCGATTTTGACTCCGCTTTTTTATTTGGGCTAAACTCAACATCAAACCACATACCTTCATGCAATTTGAACTTAAACTGTTTTACGGGAATTATCATTTCGCCACCGCCGACAACGGTTAAAACAACTGTTTGCCCATCTTCAATTCTGTCAATTACAGCACGCATAAAAGTTCTCCTATTTCATTGCTCTAAAACTTTTTCAGCGTATCTGCGATAAAATGCTGAACGCTCTTTTTCATCTGATATTTCCTTCCTCGGAATAATTATTACTTTCTCGTTTTTCGGCACATCAAACGACTGCTCAACAAAAAGTTTCACTATGGCAGCCGGAACCAAATAAAGCACGTCAAATTTGTCCTGCTGTTTTTTTCCATTCGTAATCTCTTCCGTCCTTGTTAAAGTTCTCTGAAAATTATTTTTTATAAGTTCCATTATTTTTGCAACATTCGGAGCCAATAATGTAACGTCAACTTTATCTACGGGCGTTGTCCAAAGATTTATCGCTTTCAACTCTTTCAATTCGTCCTGGGATAATTTTACGGGCGGTTCAAAATATATAAGTTTGATTTTATACGGAATTCCCGAATATAACGGGTCGGAATTTTCCATAGTTATCGGCGAACGATATTCCATATCGGTATTGACACCGTTATAGAAAACACTGTATCCATTATTAAGATAGCTGTCCGTCAGTTGATTAACCGTCCACCATGCAAGACAACTTTCCCAAGGACTGAAACATGGCCCGAATTCCTTAAAAAGAAGATACCGAACATTATCACAAGAAATATTTATCACATTTGAAAGTTCTCTGTAAAAAGTTGATTTCCCTCCGCCGGCGGCGCCTATCGGAATTATTAAAACTGGGCTTTTACTGATAAGCGTTTTTTTATCCCAGTTGGAATTATTTTTCAGAGAATATTTAATAAAATCTCCAACATGTTTTTTACCTTTTTCATATAATTTCTCCAAATCAAAACCGGTTATCTGCGTT
Organism: Elusimicrobia bacterium CG06_land_8_20_14_3_00_38_11; assembly: GCA_002780205.1. Classification (GTDB taxonomy): domain Bacteria; phylum Elusimicrobiota; class UBA8919; order UBA8919; family UBA8919; genus UBA8919. Next base: position 4,615 of record PEVQ01000233.1, on the reverse strand, counting down.
TCAATAATTGCAAGAAAAGTGTTTATTATACTGTACGGATTAAGATGAAAACAATTAGAAAAATCTTTCATCCGTAATATCGCTTTTTCAAAATCCGACTTGTTTTTTATTAGAAAAATTCCTTTCTGAGAATTTACGGCAAAAATCGGGGAGTTGTAAAGATTTTTTGCGGAACGTAAATTTTCAAGAATATCACCGGGAGCAAGCGAAGCGTCAACTATATTATGAAGACAGATAAAAACATCTTTTTCATACAGGAGAGATCTGTTGTTGTCCACAACATCTGATAATTTTTTAATGCCATATTTATCTGCAATTTTTTTCAATAAACTTTTGGTTTCCCCGTACCTCTTAAATTCTCTTTTTTCCATTTAATCTCCTAAACTCTGTATTAAAATTTACAAAAAACCAAAAATCAATAAAATCAAAAATTACAATTACCGATGATAAAACTCAAACTACTTTCGTAGTTGCGTAGTTGCGAAAGTAGTTGAATACCTTTACAAAAAAATTACCTTGTTATTTTTAATGCATTAATTTCCGTTTCAAATATTTTGTTCAATTCCACCTTATTTTTGTTCGGAATAAATAGGGCATTAATTCCATTATGTATTATTTTTGTCAAATCGGACACATCAAAACCGAGACGGTTAACCGCCACATTATATTCATTTGTAAGGTCAATTCCGCTAACTGATCTATCATCGGTATTTATTGTAACTATTACGCCTTTATCATAAAATTTTTTTATAGGATGGCTTTCAAAATCAGCTACAACATGCGTTTGGACATTTGATGTAATGCACATCTCAAGCGGGATTTCTTTTTCTTTTATTTCTTCCATAAGATTTGTGTCATCTATTAAATGTACGCCGTGACCTATGCGGCTTGCCCCAAGTTTCACTGCTTCTTTTATACTTTCGGGACCGGCTGATTCACCGGCATGCACAGTGAAAGGAATTTTATATTTTTTAGCAAGGACAAACGGCTCGGCGAAATCCCTTGTCGGATATCTTGTTTCATCGCCCGCCAAATCCAGCGCGACAATACCGTTATCGGAATATTTTTTTGCCAATTCTACCGTTGTGATATTCGCTTCTTTTGGGATAGAACGATAACAGCATAAAATCAAGCCGACGCCAATCTTAAAATCACGGCTACCCTGTCCTAATCCGTCAAGGCAAATTTTTACGACATCTGTTATATTAAAATTTTCGGCAGCCTGAAGAAACGGTGCAAAACGCACTTCAAGATATTTAATGTTTTCAGAAGCGGCATCTTCACAAAGTTCATAACCAATCTTTTCAACAGCATAAGGATTTTTCAACAGCGGATAAAAAAATTCAAATGCCTTCAAAAATTCAGTTAAACTCCGGCAATCAGGGGATACCTGAACATATTTATTCAATTCTTCAATATCTTCCGTCGGCAGTTTTACTTTTTGTTTTTTAGCAAGTTCAATAATGGTTGGTGTCCGCACGCATCCGTCCAAATGACAATGCAAGTCAACCTTCGGAATTTTTTTAAGAATTTCTTCCGGCACCATTATTTATTCCTCATCAGCCGCTGAAGGCAAATCATCTTTCGTTTTGGGAGATTTTTTCTTTTTTGCCGCAGCGTTTTTGTCTTTTTTTTCAACTTTTTGACCTTTAAGTTTAGCAATTTTCTTTTTTGCGCCTTCTGTTTTTTTGGAATCAGGGAAATTATTTATAACTTTCTGATATTCCTCTATCGCTCTTTTATTATTTTTTATTTTTTCATAGCAAGCACCTAACTCAAACTGCGCATTGGCCGCTTTTTTTGAATCGGGATATTTATCTATGACTATTTGGTATGTTTTAATCGCACTCTCATATTTTTTCTGTTTTTTCTGGTAGATACTGCCAATCTGTAGATATGCATCAACTGCCTTTTTTCTTTCCGGAAATTTATCTATCACCAATTGAAACTCTTTAATTGCAATATCATAATCTTTCATTTTTAAGTAACACATTCCGATATTATACTGTGCATCCGATGATTCCTTCGCTTCCGGGAATTTTGTAAGATATTTCTGATATGTTTTTATGGCTTCCGAATACTGCTTTTCCTTCTGCATCGTTTTTGCTTTCTGAAACAAATCGTCTGCTTCACAAAACAACATACCACAAGAAAAAACTGCCAACATTAACCCAGCTAAATATTTTTTCATACTACCTCCCCGTTTTTTTCGGCGAAATTATTTTTTTTATTTCTCCCAATATTTTTTCTATCTTTGGGATAAGATGGTCTGTACCAGGAGCATCAGTATCTATAACAAAAACCGGTATTTTTGATTTTTTTAACAATTCGGTTTTGTCATCGTGAAGATATGTTTTTTCCATTTCCTCTCGGGATACCAGATGATCGTCGGTACCGCAGGCTACAGCCGCCTTGTGCCTTGCGACATTTCTACTCCAACAGGTCTCAAATGAACAATCGGAATAAATGATTATTGCATTGTCTAAAACTTTTTTTGAAAAATTTTTCATCGATTCCATATAATTTGGACGAGAAAACTCTATGAAAACAACACGTTCATCTTTTTGTAACCCGCGGACATCATTATCAACCTGCCGTAAAATTTCATCCCAAATACTATTGTCGGTTACTAAATATCCGCCGTCGGGCGTTTTGCGGCATCTTTTCCATTTGCCTGTTTTTTCATCTTCCTGAAAAATATTCCACAACTTCGGAAAATCGTCAACTCTTAAAAAATCGTTGCAGATTTTTTCCTGACTTAATTTAGCGGTTATCCGTCGGTAGATTTCCGATTTGCCGCAACCAGGCCGCCCTAAAAGAAAAATATTTAAACAATCCATTAACCCATAACCTCCAATTCGCTTCGCTCACCCCCGATTGAAATCAGGGGCTACATTATATCTCTTATATATTCCGCTTCCTTTTCCATTAACTCTCTTGTATTTAATAGTTCGTCAACTTCCCTCACCGCCGTTTCCATCACGACAACCTCAACTTTTTTCTTTCTGAAAATCTCAAAAAGTTTTTTAAGATTTCCTTTTTTAAGCAAACCGGCCTGATAATGCAAAGGCGGATGAAATTTTTTAACTACGGGAATATAATCGTTAAGATGAACCTGAGATATGTATTTGTCCGGAATAATCTCCATTATTTGCTCCGGCGGCTCGGGAATCTGCTTGCCGAAATCTGCACGAGTGAACCAGTGACCTATATCAAAACAAAATTTTATATTTTCCCCTTTTGAATCTATCGTCTCAAGAATTTCAAGACATTCTTTCACATCAACCAAAATTGAATCAAACGCAGTATTATTTTCAAGGTGAAACATTATTCCTTTTTTTTGTGCGTACGGCACAAGTTCTTTGAGAGACAGAATAAGGTTTTCTCTGACCAATTTTCTGTAAAGTCCGACGGCCTGATAAAAAGGAACGGAACCGGGGTGCATAACGACATTTATACAGTTCAATTTCGCGGCAAAATCAATATATCTCTTTAGTAATTCAACCGACATCTCGCGGTCCTCTTTCTGAAATGCGCAGACAGCACTGCCGATGTATGTGTACGGAAGATGAAAGGAAAGCGTGATATTTCTTTTTTCCGATTCTTTTTTTGCTATAGAAATTTCGGAGGACGGCATTTGAAGATACGGATTGGGAATTCCTCCGTCTAACTCTACATGGTCAAGTAAAACCTCCGACGCAACCTTAACTTGGTTGACGACATCTCTTTTTGCTTTCACTTGCACTTTGGCATCCATATCTGCAACGGTAAGAGTGCCGGCTTTCAACTGCTTTTTTTCATCATCCGTCAAAAACGATGTGTTCAACATATTTGTAAAATCTCTGCCTATTTTCATAATACCTCCGATAAATTTTTTGCTGAATTTGTTCAATCTTACAATAATCGAAAATTGCATCTGCGACGGTAAAATCAAACCTATTCAACTACTTTCGCAACTACGCAACTACGAAAGTAGTTGAATGCCATTAAAAAAAATCAAGAATCAAATATATTTTTCAATCAACAAACTAATCTTTTTTTTTGTTTTCGGATTCATCACTTTTGGGGATGTCATTATAGCATATTTTAGCGCATCTTTGCAAGAACAATTTCTTTCGCCCTGTAATTTAATAATAACACTTTTCACAAGTTTTTTTACATTTGTTGTTAAAACTTTCATATTCGCCATAACCTTTTCTACGGAAACTTCTTCGCCTTCTTTCCAAACATCATAATCAGTCGCCAAAGAAACGGTGGCAAAACACATTTCGGCTTCCCGAGCAAGTTTTGCCTCAGGCAAATTTGTCATTCCTATAACGGAAAAACCGAGTGAACGATAAACTTTTGATTCCGCTTTCGTCGAAAATTGAGGTCCTTCAATACAAATATATGTTCCGCCGTCATGAACGGGAAGGGCAAGCGATTTTGCTGTTTTAATCAAAATTTTTCTCAACTGCGGACAATACGGTTCGGCAAAACTTACATGCGCAACAATACCATCGCCGAAAAATGTAGAAGGTCTTGATTTTGTCCTGTCAAAAAGTTGGTCGGGAATAACAAAATCCCTCGGTTTTATTTCTTCTTTCAGCGAACCGCAGGCGGAAATGGATATAAT
>PEVQ01000270.1 GCA_002780205.1 Elusimicrobia bacterium CG06_land_8_20_14_3_00_38_11 | reverse complement strand
GCATTAGTCACGCCGTTTGCAAAAAACGGAAAAGTTGATTTTGAAAAATTAAAAGGACTTGTTGAGTTTCATATCAAAAATGAAACCAATGGAATCGTCCCGTGCGGAACAACAGGCGAATCGGCGACGCTCAATTACGAGGAGCATGAAAAAGTTATTGAGTTTGTTGTTAAACAGTCGGCAGGACGGATAAAAGTTGTAGCCGGAACCGGTTCTAACAGCACCGCCGAAACGATTGAAATGACGGCCTTCGCAAAAAAGGTCGGCGCCGACGGAGTGCTTCTTGTCGCTCCCTATTATAATAAACCGACTCAGAAAGGACTTTATCTTCACTTCAAAAAAGTGGCGGATGAAATTGATATTCCGATAATACTTTACAATATACAATCCAGAACCGCAGTCAACATAGAGCCGGAAACAATTGCGAAACTTCACGCCGCCTGCAAAAATATCGTTGCGATAAAAGAGGCAAGCGGCTCGTTAGAGCAGATGGCGAAAATAAACATTCTTTGTCCGGAAATGGATATGTTTTCCGGCGACGATGCCTTAACGCTTCCGTTGATGTCCATCGGCGGTGTGGGCGTGATTTCAGTCGTTGCCAACATTGTTCCGCGTGATGTTTCCGAGATGGTGCGGGCTTACCTGAATGGTGATGTAGAAAAAGCAAAACGCCTGCACTACAAACTTTTCAATCTGATAAAAGCGATGTTCATTGAGACAAATCCGATACCGGTCAAGACAGCAATGGGTCTTTTGGGACTGTGTTCCGACGAACTTCGGCTTCCTATGTGTGCGATGGACGAAAAAAACAAAGAAAAACTTATCAAAGAAATGAAAAATTACGGTCTGGAGGTAAAAGGATAATGACAGGCGTACAGATTATTTCGGTAATAGTTTTTTTGGCGATGTTTATCGCGATAATGGCTGAGAAATGGCACAGGTATATTTCTGCCGTGGCTGGTGCAATTCTAACGATGATTTTCGTTTTAAGGACTCCGGATGCGATAATATGGGTTCTTAATTTGAAAGAAATTTTTCTGAAGTCATTCTGGATAATAAAAGGCGCCAAAGAAGAGGTCTCGCACGGAATCAACTGGCAGACGATAATATTTATCGGCGGTATGATGACGATGATTGAAGGTCTTACCCGTGTCGGATTTTTCAGGTGGCTGTGTCTGTATGTGGCAAAACTTGTCAAATACAAAGTAATCCCGATATTTATCGCGTTTATGCTGCTGTCCGCCTTTCTTTCAATGTTTATTGACAGCATCACCGTCCTACTTTTTCTTACGTCGGTTACGATAGAACTTGCGAAACTTTTAAAGTTTGACCCGATACCGGTTATTATCTCGGAAATTTTTGCTGCGAACGTAGGAGGCAGTGCGACGATGTGCGGCGACCCGCCCAATATCATTATCGGAACGGCGTTCGGGTTTTCATTTTTTGATTTCCTGAAGAACACCGGTATAGTCGCCTGGATAGGAATGATTTTCACGCTAGGTTTTTTCTATGCCGTATTCAAAAAACAGTTAACACCGAAAACCGAAATGCACTTGAATAAATATCCCGACCCGAAAAGAGCGATTAGGCACAGGCAGTTGTTTTTAATTTATTCCGTGATGTTCGCCGCAGTAGTCGTTATGCTTGTAACTCACGGCTGGACCGGTCTTTCGGTGGCATTCGTCGGTGTCATTGCGGCATTTTTTACTTTGTTGTTCGCTTATAAATCCCATCATAAAATTATCAGACGAATTGACTGGAAAACGCTGCTATTTTTCGTCGGGCTGTTCATCTGCGTCGGCGGATTGGAATATACCGGCGTGCTGAAGATTCTTGCCGCGTGGATAGGCGAAATTTCCAAAGGAAACGCATTCGTTATTGTTTCAATAATACTCTGGATATCCGCTTTTGCATCCGCGATAATTGACAATATCCCGTTTGCTGCAACTATGGTGCCTGTGATATTTAATCTTTCCAAATCAGGAATTTCGCTTGAAACTTTAAGCTGGTCGTTGGCGTTAGGAACCGACATCGGCGGCAATGGAACGCCCATCGGCGCATCTGCAAATGTGGTCGGTATCGCCATCGCCGAGAAAAATGGCTACAAAGTCGGATGGACAAGATATTGTAAATATGCGTTTCCGGCGATGATAATAGTTGTGGCGATTTGTAATTTGTATTTGTATTTAAGATATTTCTAACGGAGAAAATTATGATTAAAATAGTTGTCTGCGGCGCCGCGGGAAAAATGGGAAAAATGGTAATTTCAAGAATTCTTGCGGACAAGGAACTTGTTTTGTCCGGTGCGATTGAATGGCGAGAACATCATGCTGTCGGTCAGCAGATTGATGAGATAAACATTACGGATAATTTTTCTGAAGCGCTGAAATTGTCCGACGTGGCTATTGATTTTACAAATATGGACGCGACATTATTTCATCTGGACATTGCAAAAAAACAAAAAAAACCAATAATTATAGGTACGACCGGTATTACGGATGAAGGAGTTGAAAGAATAAAAAATGCTTCCACGGAAATCCCGATTATACTTGCTGCGAATATGTCCGTCGGAGTTAATCTTTTATTCAAACTTGTTGAAGAAGTTGCGGTTGCAATACCTGGTTATGATGTTGAAATCGTTGAAGCACATCATAATCAAAAAAAAGATGCGCCATCAGGCACGGCGATAAAAATTGCAGAAATACTAAAAACTTATAAAAAAAAGATTGTGATTCATTCAATCCGTGCCGGCGATATAGTCGGCGAACACACGGTAATTTTTGCAGGTAATGGTGAGCGATTAGAACTTATTCATCGTGCCCACACCCGCGATACATTCGCCGCAGGCGCTGTAAAAGCGGCAAAATGGCTCTTTGGCAAAAAACCCGGGCTTTACACAATGCGAGATGTTTTGGGATTATGAAAAGTAAATTGGCAAAAAAAGGAAGGAAAATACTTATCTTTATAAATAATTCAATAAAAAAACGGGGATTTCCTCCGACAGAAAGAGAAATTGGAAAATACTTCAAGTTTTCTTCAAGAAACACAGCCCATTATTACATAAAAAAACTCAGAAAAGAAGGATGCTTGAAATTCAGATTTTGTTCATCTAACAGACGGGTAGCAAGAGGACTTAAACCTTGTAATAATAAAACAAATGCTCTATAAGTTTTGTCGTCGGTGTATAGAGCATTTGCTCTATACTATGCAATATGAATATTTACGAATTTAAAGAAAAACCGTCAAAAATTGTTGCAGTCGGACTGAATTATATTGACCATGCAAAAGAACTCAATATGAAACTTCCTGATGAGCCAATAATTTTTCTGAAGCCGGGCTCGTCAGTGATTTTCAATAATGAAAAAATAAAATATCCCAAGATGTCAAAACAGGTTGATTACGAAGCAGAACTTGCAGTCGTCATCGGGAAAAAATGCAAAAATGTCTCCGAAAAAAATGCGAAAAAATATATTCTGGGCTACGCATGTCTCAATGATGTCACTGCGCGGGATTTGCAGAAAAAAGACGGACAGTGGACAAGAGCGAAATCGTTTGATACATTCTGTCCGCTCGGTCCGCGCATCGTTTCGGGTATAAACCCGGCCAATCTCAAAATAGAACTTTTTTTGAACGGCGAATTGAAACAGTCGTCAAACACAAAAAATTTGATTTTTAAAATTGGCAAACTGGTCTCTTTCATCTCAAAAATTATGACGCTTGAAAAATACGATGTCATAGCGACCGGCACGCCGGTCGGAGTGGGACCCGTAAAAATCGGCGACAAAATAGAAGTAAAAATAAAAAAAATCGGAACACTAACAAATTATATCGTTTCTGAAAAATGAAAAATTTATCGTCGGTGGGCATTTACCAATTGGTAAATACTACCGTCTGAAAAAGTGAGGGCAAAATGCAAAAAATTATTAAAAATGTATGGTTGTGGATTCAGGACATTTTTTCAGACGAGGAAGACCCGAACGAACCGATTTACGACCCGGTTCATATCGCCTCAATGATTGTTTTAACTCTCTTCGGAATTTCAATTTTGTTCTGGCTTTTCTGGTCGCTGCTCATCTATAAAGGCGGTCTTGTTAGCAAAATAATCCCGTTTTTAAGCGTAATTTTCACTTCAAAAACGCTTGCCGATTTCGGTTACGAGGGCTATCCTTACGAAATGGGCATCTTTGACGGCTGGATAACGAATGTTGCAGCGCTTTTGTTTTTGTGTTTCCTCGTCTGGAGAGTCGTAAAAGTTTTAAAGCGGAAAGTTGCGGGATAGCGATAATGTCTTCTAAAAAAATGATGATGCTCGGGTTGTTCGTCGGCTCCACCATCGGCGGGTATATCCCGACTTTGCTTGGCGCCGGAATGTTCTCATTCAGTTCATTATTTTGCAGCGGCATCGGCGGGATTATCGGCATCTGGCTTGCCAAAAAAATTACCAATTAGGTTTGTCACTCAGGCCCGGGAAAAATAATTTTGGGATAAGAATACCAGAACCGGCAAAGAATTATTGCATAAGTTCATTTTTTTAAAATATGAAAAAAATTTACAAGAAATCAAAAACCAAGCGATTAAAAATCAAAGAAACGCCAGCAGTGTACACTGCGATTAATCCCATGTCGAAAATTTATAAAACAACTGATGAAAATTTTACATTCAAATCATATTATGAAAAACCAGGATTTCAACTTTTTCACGCAAACTGTCTTAATGTACTAGCAGAAATAGAAGAGAATTCCATTGATATGATTTTCGCCGACCCGCCGTATTTTCTATCAAGCGGAACTTTTACATGTCAAAACGGCAGGATGGTAAGCGTAAAAAAAGGCGACTGGGATTTAAGCAACGGTTTAAGAAAAAATTTTAATTTTCATCTTGAATGGATTAAAGCTTGTAAAAGAGTTTTGAAGCCGCACGGGACAATTTGGATTAGCGGAACGTATCATTCCATTTATCAATGCGGGTTTGCCTTGCAGTTGGCTGGTTTTCGTATTTTTAATTATGATTTGATGAAAAACAAAGATTGGTCTGAAGACCAAATGAAGAAAAAAGGGATGCAAATGAGGTCTGTCTGGTCTATAAATACCCCTAAAGGTATTGAAAAAAAATTCGGCAAACATCCTACTCAAAAATCTTTTGACTTGCTTAAACGAATTGTTTTAGCAAGTACAAATAAAGGTGACGTCATCCTTGACCCATTTACGGGAAGTTCCACAACAGGTTTGGCGGCATATCTTTATGGTAGAAATTTTATTGGTATTGATACTGAAAAACAATATTTAGATTTATCTATTAAACGATTAGAAGAATTGGGCAAAAATATAAAAGACAAACTTAACAAGGAACAATTATGAAAGAAAAAGGGTTCGGTGGGGCAAATACTAAAACAGGATTAGTTTTTGAGGGGAAAACTGATTTGGCAACATTTTTAATGCTCAAAAAGGTTATCATGTGGATAATAATGGTAATGTTTATTACTCTGATAAAACAGTTGCAAGAATTTTCAAAAAGCATAATTTATACTTGTTTTTAAAAGAATATAGTATTAATTGGAAAGAAGTTATTTCAAAAAAGCTTCTTCCAGATGATTCAATATATGTTATTATTAGAAACACAGTTTATATAATTGAATGTAAATTTCAAAAAGTTGCAGGTTCAATTGACGAAAAGTTACAAACATGCGATTTTAAGAAAAAACAATATCAGAAACTTTTTTCGAGGGCAAATATTGAAGTTGAATATATGTATTTGCTGAGCGATTGGTTCAAGAAGCCTGAATATAAGGATGTTTTAGATTATGAGACCGTTGAAAAACCCCTATTTTGTCATTCTGAGTGGTAGCGAAGAATCTCGTCTTCCGACGATAAATCAGACCCTTCATTTCATT
>PEVQ01000103.1 GCA_002780205.1 Elusimicrobia bacterium CG06_land_8_20_14_3_00_38_11 | reverse complement strand
CCATTGAAAGCCCGGTGGAGAGAAGAATCCAAATAAGTATTACAAGAAAAGCCCACCCGCGGAACAAAAATCTCATCACATCTTCTATTGGTCCGGAAATATGGACCAGCGACCAGACCGCCACAAAAGACAAGACAAAAGAACCGTCGGGTAGCATCAGGGGGTCAAAAAACAGAATAATAAATGCGGCGACGGGAATAGTAATCGCCGACGACATCCTCATTCCCATCCCGCCGAATGTGTAGGCGAACTGCCCTATTGATGACATCAATGCCGCTCTTTTTGTAGCGGGAGAAGCGCCGGTAATTATGGTGAAAATTATGAGTCCGAAAACAATAATAAACCAGGATGGTTTTTTGGGAACCTTGAAGATACGGCAGAGCATTAAAATTAAAATATGAACGAAACCGACATGCAAACCCGACACCGCAAGAACATGCGCGACGCCGGTAGCCCGAAATTCATATTTCACTTTTTGCGGAACGCCGCCGCGGCTGCCGAGCGTGACCCCGCCCAAAAACGCCGACTGGGGATACGGAATGGTTTTTCTTATTGTAAGCAAAAATCTTCTTTTTAATTTAATCGCAAGGCGTGTTAACCAGTCGGTATCGCCGGGACCGAGATATTGAATCATATCCGATTTTCGGGCATACATCACGGCAAAAACGCCGCGGGCATTTAAGTATCTTCCGTAATCAAAACCGGAGGGGTTTCTCATTTCCGACGGAGGAAGCAATGCCGCATCAACCTTTATTTTGTCGCCGTACTCAACCGTATCGTAAAATTCACCGATTGTCGGATAAATCGTAACCAGGACAAGACCTGTTTTTCCCGTCAAAGTCGCACTGCTTTTTATTGTGCCCCAGCCGGATTTTGAGGGCTTTTCAATTAGTTCCGGCTTAACGAAGAGTTTCGTGTTATTATCACGTGCATCCGGCTCGCGGACAACTGTTCCTGTAATAATGGTTCTGTCAAAAAACTTTTCATCAACAAAATGCGAGATATGATTTTGAGCCGAAATATCAACGGCGCGGTAATAATTTGCGGCGGCAAAAAATGCGGGGGTTAAAATCAAAAGCGGTATAGCATATTTTGTTTTCCTAAAAAGTATGTAAAGCACCGCCGTTGAGCCGCTCAATGTCCAGAGCGTCATAACGGTAGCAACCGGAAGTGCATCAGAATGAATTATCATCGCAGCGGCGACACCCGCTACAAATGAATAACAGAAAATAGTAAGTTTTTTCGCCATACAAGCAAGATATATAACCACGAATTATTCGAATTTTTCG
>PEVQ01000231.1 GCA_002780205.1 Elusimicrobia bacterium CG06_land_8_20_14_3_00_38_11 | reverse complement strand
ATAACATACCGATGAGATATCCATAAACTTTACTGGGCTGATTTTGTAAAACTTTCCAAGACACGGCTGTGGTTCGGCTTAAGACAGGAAGGTTTTGAGATTTACGGCAAGAAAATGTTATTTGCTCCGACGGCAACACGGGTTTATGCGGCTTCGTCAAATCCGCTTTTCCCCGGTAAAGAAACAAAACCAAACTTTCAGAGCGCTGAATTTCTCGGCTGGTGGGACATGCATTATCCGGCAGTAGCGGAATACGAACCTCAATACCACAAACTCAACCAGCTCCAAAAATGGGGCTGTATTTTCATCGTGCTGAAAGAGGAAAATTCGCATCTTATGGATTTTCTGTTTCAGGTGCCGGTTACACGGAATCTGAATTTTGAAACATGGTATAAAAATACTGATACAATGAAAGTCAAAACGGACATTCCTTTTGAAGACAGAACCCGGCATAACAAAAAAACGGAGTGTCTGGAGTTGCTGGCTTCCCGTGATTATCCTCTTATGGGGCAGCGTTTCTTTTTGTATGGCGGGGTTTCGCTTGCATCAAGAAAAGATATCATCGGCAAACTTTCCAAAAAACAAATATCATACAAAACAGCAAAAAATAAGACAAAAAAACCTGTTGAAAAGCCGGTATCGGCACAAAAGATTACAGTAGCGGATGTTTCTAAAATCAAACGATCCGGTAGAGCCGCCGCTAATCAGACAAAATTGGAATTAAAATACAAATTTGAGAATTTGAATTATGGTAATTTCTCAGCAGAAAAACGGAATAACGGAATCAAACTGAAATGGGAAAAAGGAACTTACGTAATACTCAACGATATTGTCAATACGCTTGTTTCAATTCAGGGGAAAAAACAGCCGGATTACAAAGATGAAAATATTTTCGGTTCGTTATCAAACATAGAAAAAGTTATCCGGCTGGAACAATGGGCGAAATACCTGCTCAAAAGCAAGGACATAAAAAACAGTTGGATATACCTGAAAATGAATGAACCTGAAAAAGAATTTAGATGTATCGTTAAAAATGCTGCGACGGAGCAGGACTCGGATATATTTTACGCTTATCTGCTTACCGACGACCAAAAAAATAAACTGGTTTCCGGCAAAGGAAAAATTGATGTTATATTCAACAAACAAAAATAATAAGTTGTTACTACTCAGAGCGGAATATACTTTACATTGGTGAAACACTTCGTCTGTCACCCTGAGTGGAACGAAGGGTCTCGCATTTTAACATCGAGATTCTTCGCCT